>NZ_JAXBLX010000014.1:0-118231 GCF_037027555.1 Halalkalibacter kiskunsagensis
TGCTAAAAGTGGTGATTACCCAAGAAGCCCCCACTTCAAGCAACCCGTAAGGGTGGTAAGTGGTGGGTAGTTCACTGTAAGCAACAGACCTTTGACTAAGAAGGAAGGAGTTAGTAATGTCAATTTCGATAAAAGAATTAGAAGAAAAATTAATTCACAAAAATGAAACGGATCAAGAAATGTTAGAGACACTACGAAAGGATGAGAGGAAAGGTGTACAGAGATTATTAAAACGATATGAAACGATGAAAAATAAACAATTTGCATTAGAAGAAATGCACGTACAAATGACTAAATATGAAAACACTCTTCGAAAAAACGGAAATAAAAACATAGCTGGTCTAGATGAGGTAGGAAGAGGTCCATTAGCTGGCCCAGTTGTAGCAGCTGCAGTTGTTTTGCCTGTTGAATTTAAGTTACTAGGACTAACTGATTCGAAAAAACTATCGAAGGAAAAGCGAGAAATTTTTTATGAGATTATTAGAGAAGAAGCAGTTGCCTATTCAATTCAAATGGTTCATGCTGCTCAAATTGATGAGATAAATATATATGAAGCTACAAAACTAGCAATGTCAAAAGCTGTGAAAGATTTGACATGCCAATTAGATCATTTGTTATTAGATGCGATTACTCTTGATGTATCAATTGAACAAACGCCTATAATAAAAGGCGATCAAAAAAGCATTTCAATCGCTGCGAGTTCGATATTAGCGAAAGTAACAAGAGATCGGTACATGACTGAGCTGGATAAAGAATTTCCAGGATATGGGTTTACTAATCATGTAGGTTACGGTACGAAAGAACATTTAGATGCTATTTCTAAGTTAGGAATTACACGAGAACACAGGAGATCTTTTCGACCAATTAAAGATAGTCTACTAGTTACATAAGTAGGAGTTGAGTCCATTGCTTCATTCTTACATTCAAAATCACTCAGAGAAGAAAATACAAAGTACAAAACAGTATAAAAGCTTTTCCTTAACAACAGGCCAACTGTTTCATGGGAGAATTACGAATATTTTTCCGAGTCATATTCAAGAAGATGCTTCTCTTGTAGATGTGCTTGCCGAGCTGGAATTGAATCAAGCGATCCCTCAGGAACTATATGAAGTGGTAGCTGAAGTGTTTGCATTTATTTATCGTATTGATCGTAATGTATAAAAAAGAGTTGGTATAAGTGAAGCCACTGTAAAAGGTGAAAACCAGAAGGCACTGAAAAAGGTAAAAAAATCGATCTTTTTCAAAGCGCTCAAAAAGCAACCTTTTTCAGTAGTATCGTACAAGTAGCACGTCTAGTTTAGGACATACTATGTGTGCAAGCTTTTTTTATTGGTGGGATAAATTTAGTAAGGGAGGCGATGTGAGATGAAAGATGATAAATCATCCGTACGAGAAGCAGAAATGCTTCTGAAACAATTCAGGGAAGAGTATGCGCATGAATTTGGTTTCCATCACTCTGTACAAGAGTCTGATTCAAAGACAAATCTAATGAAATATATCTTGAATCAAAAGGATAAAGATGCAGACAAGGAAAACCAAGAAGAGAAAAAGAAACAACGTAAATAGCGTATTTGGAAGTGTTGGACTGTTTTTGAAAAATCCATATCCTTATGAATTAGTGGAAGGTTATGAAGAAAGTGAAACTGATTATTCAAACATTGCAGAAGAGAAAATTGGATAATGTCAAACTTTTTCAATTAATTTGAAAGGGAGAGGGAATTTCCCCTCCCCATTTTGACAAAACAATGGTAGAATAAAGAAGGATTCAGTCATTTCACATCGTATGTGTTGAATGGCATGAAATTACATGCAATTGATAGGAGGCTGGAGAGAGAATGAATATCCACGAGTATCAAGGAAAAGAGCTACTTCGTCAGTACGGTGTTGCGGTTCCTAACGGAAAAGTAGCGTTCTCAGTAGATGAAGCAGTTGAGGCAGCAAAGGAACTAGGGTCTAAAGTAAGTGTTGTAAAAGCACAAATCCATGCAGGTGGTCGCGGAAAAGCCGGCGGTGTTAAAGTTGCAAAAGGTTTAGATGAAGTTCGTACATATGCAAATGAGATTCTTGGGAAGACGCTTGTAACTCATCAAACTGGACCAGAAGGCAAAGAAGTAAAGCGCTTACTTGTTGAAGAAGGCTGCGATATTAAAAATGAATATTACATTGGTCTAGTATTAGACCGTGCTACTTCAAGCGTTGTTTTGATGGCTTCTGAAGAAGGCGGAACAGAAATTGAAGAAGTTGCTGAAGCGACTCCTGAGAAAATTTTTAAGGAAATAATAGACCCAGCAGTCGGTTTGCAAGGTTTCCAAGCACGTCGCCTTGCATTTAATATTAATATTCCAAAAGAACTAGTAGGACAAGCAGTTAAGTTTATGCTCGGCCTTTACAAAGTGTTTGTAGAAAAAGATTGTTCGATTGCTGAAATTAACCCACTTGTCACTACTGGTGATGGAAAAGTTATGGCGTTAGACGCAAAATTGAACTTTGATTCAAATGCTCTTTATCGTCAAAAAGATATTCTTGCATATCGTGATCTTGAAGAAGAAGACGCAAAAGAGATTGAAGCATCAAAATACGACTTAAGCTATATTTCTTTAGATGGAAATATCGGTTGTATGGTTAATGGAGCCGGTCTAGCTATGGCAACAATGGATATTATTAAACATTATAGTGGCGATCCTGCTAACTTCCTTGATGTAGGTGGCGGTGCAACAGCAGAAAAAGTTACTGAAGCGTTCAAGATCATTCTTTCAGATGAGAGCGTAAAAGGAATTTTTGTTAATATCTTCGGTGGAATTATGAAGTGTGACATTATTGCTGAAGGTGTAGTTGAAGCTACGAAACAAGTGGGTCTTGAAATTCCACTTGTCGTTCGTTTAGAAGGTACAAATGTTGATCTTGGTAAGCAAATTCTTAAAGATTCAGGTTTAAATATTACAGCTGCAGATTCAATGGCTGATGGCGCACAAAAAATCGTTTCATTAGTGAAATAGAAAGGCGGGACATCTATAATGAGTATCCTTATTAACAAAGATACAAAAGTTATTGTTCAAGGGATTACAGGAGCTACGGGCTTGTTCCATACAAAGCAAGCTGTTGAATATGGTACGAATATTGTCGGTGGTGTAACACCTGGTAAAGGTGGTACAGAAGTAGAAGGAATTCCGGTATTTGATACAGTAGAACAAGCAGTAAAGGCAACTGGTGCAAATGCATCTGTTATTTACGTGCCACCTGCATTTGCTGCAGATGCAATTATGGAAGCAACAGATGCTGGTCTGGATTTAGCTATTTGTATTACTGAAGGAATTCCAGTAATGGATATGGTTAATGTTAAGCGATATATGGAAGGCAAGAAAACTCGTCTTATCGGACCAAACTGCCCAGGTGTTATTACGCCTGAAGAATGTAAAATTGGTATTATGCCAGGATACATTCATAAAAAAGGTCATGTAGGAGTTGTATCTCGCTCTGGTACACTTACGTATGAGGCAGTACATCAATTATCTACAAATGGGATTGGTCAGTCATCAGCTGTAGGGATTGGTGGAGACCCAGTAAATGGAACAGACTTCATTGATGTTTTAAATCTTTTCAATGAAGACCCAGAAACGTATGCAGTTATTATGATTGGTGAAATTGGTGGTACGGCTGAAGAAGAAGCCGCTGAATGGGTAAAAGCAAACATGACAAAACCAGTTGTTGGATTTATTGGTGGTCAAACAGCTCCTCCAGGAAAGCGTATGGGACATGCTGGTGCAATTATTTCTGGTGGTAAAGGGACAGCTGCGGAAAAAATCAAAACAATGGAAATTTGTGGTATTAAAGTAGCTGAAACTCCATCTGTTATGGGTGAGACACTCATTTCTGTCCTTAAAGAGAAGGATTTACTAGAAAAGTGTACAACACATAAAGTAACAAACTAATATAATTGGAGAAAGTCCTCAGGTAGTTGGGGGCTTTCTTCTAATTAAAAAGGAGCTGGTTAATTGATGCCATTTATTAGAGAACGGCTCGTTCATGTTCATAGCTGTTCAGACATGTCTAGAAGTCTCTTACGCAATATCCTTTTCGCTGACCCTGATTTGCAGAAGATTTATGGTGATTCTGTGTCTGATCTGCAAACCCAATTCAAAATACCTCATAGTAAGGCACTAAGCATCTATAAATACCTTCGTGCTACTTCTCCTGAACAACTTTTAGCTTATTTTGATTCAAAAAACATTTTTACAATAACGATTCTAGATTCAGACTACCCTCTTTTATTAAAAGAAATATACGATCCACCACTCGTTTTATATGGGATGGGGCTACGAACGATTCTAGCATCAGAAAAACGATTAGCTGTTGTTGGAACACGTGCACCAACGTCTATAGGAGTACAAACGATTTCTAAGCTGATTCCAGCTATCTCACGAAACGACTGGACAATTGTTAGTGGTTTTGCAAGAGGCATAGATTCTTTAGCTCATTGGCAAACGATTAATGCGTCGGGAAAAACAATCGCCGTTCTCGGTTCAGGTCTATCTTATTTATATCCGAAAGAAAATTTTGATTTGTTTTCACAAATGTCGAAAAACCATCTTATCCTGTCTGAATACCCACCTAATACCCCCCCACAAAAATGGCATTTTCCTGCACGAAATCGAGTGATTAGTGGACTATGTAAAGCTGTCCTTGTTATTGAAGCGAAAGAACGAAGTGGTTCTTTAATAACGGCAGATCAGGCTTTAGAGCAAGGAAGAGATGTATTTGCTATTCCTGGTTCTATTTTTTCATCTCAATCAAAAGGGACGAATTTACTTATCCAACAAGGAGCGAAATTAGTGTTACATGAAGAGGATATTTTACAAGAATTACAGGAGCATTAAAGTGAAAATAATACACATTTCGACAAAAAGCAACCACATCTTATTCCCTCCATTTCCAACTCCTGTTTGACAAATGGTAAAAGTCTGTTTAATAATAGGGAAGATTTTAATTATATCTTCGAGAGAGGGAGTTGCTTACATGGCCGATTATTTAGTAATCGTTGAATCTCCCGCCAAAGCAAAGACCATTGGAAAATATTTAGGGAAAAAGTTTATAGTAAAAGCTTCAATGGGACATGTTAGAGACTTACCAAAAAGTCAAATGGGAGTAGATGTAGAAAAAAATTATGAGCCCAAGTACATTACAATTCGTGGAAAAGGTCCCGTTTTAAAAGAATTAAAAACAGCTGCAAAAAAAGTAAAAAAAATCTATCTCGCAGCTGACCCTGATAGAGAAGGTGAAGCGATTGCTTGGCATCTCGCTCACAGTCTTGATATTGATGAAAATTCAGAATGTAGAGTCGTCTTTAACGAAATAACAAAACAAGCAATTAAGGACGCTTTCAAAACACCACGTCCGATAAACATGGATTTGGTTGATGCACAGCAAGCTCGGAGAATTCTAGACCGGTTAGTAGGGTACAACATTAGCCCATTATTATGGAAGAAAGTGAAAAAAGGGTTAAGTGCTGGACGGGTTCAATCTGTTGCTGTAAAAATGATTATAGAACGTGAGAAAGAGATACAAAGCTTTGTACCAGAAGAGTATTGGAGCATTCCTGCGCAATTTTCACTTGAGGGTGAGACATTTGATGCAAAATTCTACGGAATAGAAGGAAAAAAGCAAGAATTGAAATCTGAAGGCGATGTAAAAAATGTTCTTTCGAAACTGTCAAATAATCAGTTTGATGTGGTGTCAGTAAAGAAGAAAGAACGGAAACGGAATCCTGTTTCTCCTTTTACAACTTCATCACTTCAGCAAGAAGCTGCACGTAAGTTGAATTTTAGAGCAAAGAAAACAATGATGATCGCCCAACAGTTATATGAGGGAATTGAGTTAGATAAAAAAGAAGGTGCGGTAGGGTTGATAACTTACATGCGTACAGATTCAACTCGTATCTCAGAAACCGCTCAGGAAGAAGCAAAGCAGTACATTCAAGAAACATTTGGTGATGAATATACACGTACTGAAAAACGTGTTGTGAAAAAAGATAAAAAGGCACAAGATGCGCATGAGGCAATTCGACCAACATCTGTCTTTAAAGATCCAAAGACCGTAAAAAGCTTCTTGTCTAGAGATCAATTACGACTATATAAACTTATCTGGGAGCGGATGGTTGCAAGTGAGATGGCTCCAGCTATTATGGACACAATGACCGTGGACATTGAACAAAATGGAGTCCAATTTAGAGCTACCGGATCAAAGGTGAAGTTTGCCGGATTTATGAAAGTGTATATAGAAGGAAATGATGACGGCAAAAAAGAAGAGGATCGTCTATTACCGAACTTGGAAGAAGGTCATAAGGTTGAGAAGGTAGAAATAGAACCGAATCAACACTTCACACAGCCGCCTCCAAGGTATACAGAGGCGAGACTCGTAAAGACGATGGAAGAGCTTGGAATAGGTCGCCCATCTACCTATGCACCTACGTTAGATACCATCCAAAGGCGTGGGTATGTAGCTCTTGAGGACAAGAGATTCATTCCAACAGAATTAGGTCAAATCGTCTTGGAGCTTATTGTTGAATTTTTTCCTGAGATTCTTGATGTTGAATTCACAGCGAAGATGGAAAATGATCTTGATTCAATAGAAGATGGTCAGAAGGAATGGATACGAATTATTGATGAGTTCTATAATGGCTTTGAGAAACGCTTAGCCGTTGCAGAAGAAGAAATGAAAGAAGTAGAAATTAAAGATGAACCTGCTGGTGAAGATTGTGAAAAATGTGGTCATGAAATGGTCTATAAAATGGGGCGCTATGGGAAATTTATGGCTTGCTCAAACTTTCCGGAGTGTCGTAATACAAAAGCAATTGTCAAAGATATCGGGGTGAAATGTCCTACTTGTAAAGAAGGCAATATTGTTGAACGGAAAAGTAAGAAACGACGTATTTTTTATGGGTGTGACCGTTATCCTGAGTGTGAATTTATTTCGTGGGATAAGCCGATCGCGCGTCCTTGTCCGAAGTGCGGAAAAATGCTTGTAGAGAAAAAGAGTAAAAAAGGCGTTAATGTTGAGTGTTCGGCGTGTGACTACAAGGAAGAATCTAATTAATTGACGGGAAAGTGAAAAATCTTGTAGTTGTTTGCTGTATTATGATAATATAGTTTAATGAAAAAGAGAGGGTGGCTCAGGAAAGAAAAGTCTGTCCCCTAGTGCAGAATATATAAGCTGTGAAATTGCTCACTCTGATATATTGTGTAAATACTAGGTGTCAGATTTTTATGGGTCACCCTCATTTCTACTGTAAGATGGAGGGATTATTTTGAAGAAGCAACATGTTAACGTGATCGGTGCAGGTCTAGCTGGTAGCGAAGCGGCTTGGCAGCTTGCAAAACGAGGCGTTACTGTACATTTATATGAAATGCGCCCGGTAAAGCAAACGCCGGCTCATCATACCGATAAATTTGCTGAATTAGTATGTAGTAATTCATTAAGAGGAAATGCATTAACGAATGCTGTAGGTGTTCTGAAAGAAGAAATGCGTAACTTGGATTCAGTTATTATTCGCTCTGCAGATGATGCCTCAGTTCCAGCAGGAGGAGCACTAGCTGTTGATCGGCATGAATTTGCAGGTGCGGTTACAGACCGTGTCAGAAATCATCTGAATGTTACCGTATTCAATGAAGAGATCACCTCGATTCCTGAAGGTCCAACGATTATTGCTACAGGTCCTTTGACTTCAGAGAGTCTGTCAAAAGAGTTAAGAGAAATAACAGGCGAAGAATACTTATATTTTTATGATGCAGCTGCTCCGATTATTGAAACTGAATCAATTGATATGGATAAAGTTTATTTAAAGTCAAGATATGACAAAGGAGAAGCGGCTTATTTAAATTGCCCAATGACGGAAGAAGAGTTTGATCGATTTTATGAGGCGCTTATTGCAGCAGAAACGGTTCCTTTGAAAGAGTTTGAAAAAGAAATTTTCTTTGAAGGATGTATGCCGATAGAAGTAATGGCAAAGCGTGGCCGAAAAACAATGTTATTTGGACCGATGAAACCAGTTGGGTTAGAAGATCCTAAAACGGGTAAAAGGCCGTTTGCTGTAGTTCAACTAAGACAGGACAATACCTCAGGTACACTCTACAATATTGTTGGATTTCAAACTCATTTAAAGTGGGGACCACAAAAAGAAGTACTGCAATTAATCCCTGGCCTTGAAAATGCTGAAATCGTTCGGTATGGCGTTATGCATCGAAATACATTTATCAACTCACCAAACTTACTGAAATCAACGTATCAATATAAAGAGCGTGATGATTTGTTTTTTGCAGGTCAAATTACAGGTGTAGAAGGATATGTTGAGTCGGCAGCGGCAGGTCTTGTAGCTGGAATAAATGCCGCGAACTATGTACAAGGAAAAGAGCTTATAACATTCCCGGATACGACGGTTATTGGAAGTATGGCTTCATACATTACAACGGCGAATTCTAAGAACTTTCAACCGATGAACGCAAACTTTGGGTTGTTACCACCTTTAGAAGAGCGAATTCGTGATAAAAAAGAGCGTTATAAGACCTTAGCTAACCGTGCAATCAGTACAATTCAGAATTTTGTGAAAAAAATGTAAATAACGTTGTCAGAGCTACTTAATCATGTTAGAATTTAGTAGCTCTGTGAGTGATGAGGGTGTTTAGATTGGGAAAACAGTCCTGGCTAGATTTATTTCTTACATATTTGCGATTAGAGAAAAGTAGTTCTATACATACGACAACGAATTATGCTCGTGACATTGCAGACTTTGAGTTGTTTATGAAAAAACGTGGCATTGTTTGTTTTTCTGACGTTACGACTCAACATGTACGCGACTATTTATTATTGCTTTTTGATAAACAATATGCGAGAAAGACGGTCTCTCGTAAAATTTCCGCTTTGCGAAGCTTTTACATGTTTCATATGAGGGACGGGAGGGTAAATGAAAATGTGTTTGTAGCAGTTACCCTTCCAAAAAGTGGAGAGCGTTTGCCGACTTTCTTATATGAAGAAGAAATGACAGAGCTTTTTGATTCATTAACGGGTTCTGAACCACTAGATCTAAGAGACCGTGCTATATTAGAGCTATTATACGCGACTGGTATGCGTGTAAGTGAATGTAGCCAACTTGATTTAAATGATCTTGATTTTTCAATTGGAACAGTATTAATTGTTGGGAAGGGACGCAAAGAGCGCTACACACCAATAGGCGCATTTGCGAGCGATGCCTTGCAGAAGTATTGTGATAAGGGAAGAAATTCTCTCTTGGCCAAAGCAAAGCAACCCAATTCCTCATTGTTCTTAAATTACCGAGGAGGTACATTATCTGATCGTAGTATTCGAACGATTGTGAAAAAGCGAATGGAAAGGGTATCTGATAATAAAAAGTTACGTCCTCATGATTTAAGGCATTCGTTTGCAACACATATGTTAAATAACGGAGCGGATTTGCGTGTAGTTCAAGAGCTTTTAGGTCATGAACATCTCTCAACAACTCAAATATACACACATGTAACAAAAGATCGATTACGGGACGTATACAAACATTCTCATCCAAGGTCATAAAAGGATGTAAGGAGGATATATATGGATCAATCTTTTCATGCAACAACTATTTTTGCGGTTCAACATAATGGTGAATGTGCTATGGCGGGGGATGGCCAAGTTACATTTGGAAATGCTGTCGTAATGAAACATACTGCAAAAAAAGTTCGTAAAATCTATCAAGGGAAAGTCATAGCTGGCTTTGCTGGTTCTGTAGCTGATGCGTTTACACTGTTTGAAAAGTTCGAAGCAAGACTTGAAGAGTATAACGGTAATCTTCAACGTGCTGCAGTTGAACTTGCAAAAGAGTGGAGAAGTGATAAAGTCCTTAGAAGGCTTGAGGCGATGTTGATCGTAATGAATAAAGAGCATTTGTTACTTGTGTCAGGTACAGGTGAAGTGATTGAACCCGACGATGGGATATTAGCGATTGGCTCTGGTGGCAATTATGCACTATCTGCGGGGCGTGCTTTAAAGAAACATGCTTCTGAGTTAACGGCTAAAGAGATTGCCAGAGCTGCATTGGAAACAGCTGGCGAAATTTGTGTGTATACCAATTTGAATATAGTAGTTGAAGAACTTAAATAGTTGACTGAATCCAGATTGGAGAGTGACAATGTGAAAGCAAATTTAACTCCGCGTGAAATTGTTGAACGTTTGAATCAATTTATTGTAGGACAAGAAGATGCAAAGAAATCCGTAGCTATTGCCTTGCGTAACCGCTACCGTAGATCTTTACTTGATGACAAAATGAAAGAAGAAATTACGCCAAAAAACATTTTAATGATTGGTCCTACAGGCGTTGGGAAAACGGAGATTGCTCGTAGACTAGCGAAGCTAGTAGGAGCTCCTTTTGTTAAAGTAGAAGCAACAAAATTTACTGAGGTTGGTTATGTTGGTCGTGACGTTGAATCAATGATCAGAGACCTTGTAGAAACTAGTGTGAGAATTGTCAAAGAAGAGAAAATGCAGCAAGTTCGTGCACAAGCTGAGGAAAATGCAAATGGTCGTCTTGTGGATTTACTCGTACCACAAGCAAAAAAGCAGTCTTCTTATAAAAATCCCTTTGAGATGATTTTTGGTGGGCAAGCAACACAAGAAGTAGAGCCAGAGCCAAGTGAAGAAACAAACATAGCTCAAAAGCGAAGACAAATGGCGCATAAGCTTGCTTTAGGGGAACTAGAAGATCACATAGTAACGATAGAAGTCGATGAACAGTCACAAAGCTTTTTGGATATGTTTCAAGGGCAAGGCATGGAGCAAATGGGAATGAACATGCAAGAAATGCTTGGTGGGATGTTACCTAAGAAAAGAAAGAAAAGACGTTTGCCGGTTTCGGATGCTAGAAAGGTTCTAATAGAAGAAGAAGCTCAAAAGCTAATTGATATGGATGAAGTGAGTCAAGAGGCTGTGACGAAAGCAGAACAGTTAGGGATCATATTTATAGATGAAATTGACAAAGTAGCTAGCAAAGGTCAACAATCTGCTGATGTATCACGGGAAGGTGTGCAACGTGATATTTTGCCTATTGTAGAAGGTTCGAATGTTGTTACGAAATATGGATCGGTTAAAACAGATCACATTCTCTTTATTGGGGCCGGAGCATTTCATATGGCAAAACCATCTGATCTAATTCCGGAGCTTCAAGGACGTTTTCCAATAAGAGTTGAACTTGCTAATTTATCAGTTGATGATTTTGTACGTATTTTAATTGAACCGAATAATGCATTAATTAAGCAATATGTGGCACTTCTTGAAATGGAAGGTATAAAAGTAACGTTTTCGGACAAAGCTGTTCATAAGATTGCGACTATTGCAACGGAGGTAAACCAAGAAACCGAAAATATAGGTGCAAGACGTTTGCACACAATTCTTGAAAAATTGCTCGAGGATCTATCATTTGAAGCACCAGATATTAATTTAGAGGAAATTGTCATAACGCCTGAATATGTAGACGAAAAACTGGCTTCTATTGCAAAGAATCGAGATCTTAGTCAATTTATTTTGTAATGTTGTAGGAGGAGAAGGAATGAATTTATTATCAAGAACAAGAAAAATTAACGAAATGCTTCAAAAAACAGGGGTTCAGCATGTCAATTTTAAAGATATGGCTGAAACGCTTCGAGATACGATTAGTGCAAACACTTTCGTTGTGAGTCGTCGTGGAAAGCTTTTAGGCTATGCAATAAAACAAGAAATTGAAAATGAGCGTATGAAAAAGATGCTTGAAGATCGTCGTTTTCCAGAAGAGTATACAGATGGACTTTTCAAAATCGAAGAAACATCTGCTAACCTGGATATTGAAAGTGACTATACGGCATTTCCCGTAGAAAATAAGGAATTGTTTAGTAGTGGTTTAACAACAATTGTTCCAATTCTAGGCGGTGGGCAAAGACTTGGTACATTAATTCTTGCTCGTTTGAATGATTCCTTTAGTGATGATGATTTAATTTTAGCTGAATATGGAGCAACAGTTGTTGGAATGGAAATTCTGCATGAAAAAACACAGGAAATTGAAGAAGAAGCAAGAAGCAAAGCAGTTGTCCAAATGGCAATTAGCTCTCTTTCATACAGTGAACTAGAGGCTGTTGAACACATTTTCCATGAATTAGATGGAAAAGAAGGATTACTAGTGGCTAGTAAAATTGCTGATCGAGTTGGGATTACCCGTTCTGTAATTGTTAACGCTCTTCGCAAACTTGAAAGTGCTGGTGTTATTGAATCGCGTTCACTAGGAATGAAGGGAACATATATTAAAGTCTTAAATGATAAGTTTTTACTAGAATTGGATAAATTAAAAGCGAAGTAAAAAAGTATAGCATTAAGAGAAAGTGTTTCTTATTGATAAGTTGCTTTCGTGAAATGCATGAAAAAGAACAAGGGTGTGTTCAAAGGTTATAAAGACCTTGGATATACCCTTGTTCTTTTTTTGACATAATAATAGTCCGGATATATGAGAAGACTGTGATAGAATTCTATAAGAGTATGAAGGATCATAAAGAAACATGTCGAAATGCGTGTTATGTTAGTGGTGGTTAATAATATTATCAAAGGTTCTTGTGACAAAAGTCTACATTTTATATAGTTCTTTTATCACGAATGCTAGTATGACAAAAACGATGTTAGACTTTTGGAACGAGTTTTAATACTATTCTCATAGAGACTTTGTGAAAATATGTGAAAATAAAGTGCGAATGTTGTCGAATTCATAATTAGTGTCGGAAGGTGATTGATCTTGGATCTTTTTGGAAGTTCAACATTTAAAGTGTTAGAAAGAGGGTTAACTGGTGCCCATTTACGACAGAACAGCATATCTCAAAATATAGCAAATCTCGACACTCCCAATTACACTGCAAAGCAAGTTAATTTTAAACATACATTAAACGATGCTTTAAATGAGACAAAATTAAAAGCTAATCGGACAAATGAGCTTCATGTAGATTTTAGTACAGCAAAACTGTCTACAGTTGTGGAAGCTAATCGATCTACAACGTACAATCATAATCAAAATATTGATTTGGAGATGGCTGAGCTGGCCAAAAATCAAATTTATTATAATGCAATGATTGATCGATTGAATGGACGATTTACAAATTTGCAAACGGTGATAAGAGGAGGGAAGTAGGCGCCCATATCCAAAAAGATGTAATCAAACTTTTGACAAGTAATTCAAGTTGAGAAAAGAAACGATGTAAACGCTCAACATTCAAATCAACAAGCTTCGAAAAATCAGACCCACCCCCAATATAGGAAATGCCAGATGGACTTTCCTCAATAATATCCAAGATAGATAGTTGACTTTCCAATAAATCCATGAGGTGATAATCCCATTAAGATATCTAAATTGCCCATCCAAATATCCAAATCAATAATCGCCACTTGTTTTCCAGAGAGTCATAATGGAGAAAAGGATCGTTATAACAATTATTTGCCTCCCATCTCGAATTTGGAGGTGGAAGAGGATATATATGAGCAATCTGATACAGCAAAAGTACTTTCTCTTTCGAAAAAAGGATTAAACGCTGAAGAAATTGCGAAAAGATTACATTTAGGAAAAGGAGAGGTAGAATTAATGTTGAAATTTTACCGTTAATGTCTAATTATGCTTGCAACAACATTATCAATATGATATAGTAATCAACGGTGTTAATCACACACGCTTTCTAATTTATGTGAAGGTGCTGGATATCCAGTCTCTCATAAAGATGATGAGGGCGGAGGCTAAAAAAAAACCAATTTTAAAGGAGGTGTTTGATGTGGCAGTAATCTCCATGAAGCAATTATTAGAAGCTGGGGTACACTTCGGTCACCAGACTCGTCGTTGGAACCCTAAGATGGATCGCTACATCTTCACAGAACGTAACGGTATTTACATTATTGACTTACAAAAGACAGTCAAAAAGGTTGAGGAAGCGTATAACTTTGTACGTGACTTAGCTGCTGACGGAGGGAAAATCCTTTTCGTAGGTACAAAAAAACAAGCTCAAGATTCTGTTAAAGAAGAAGCTGAGCGTTGTGGTATGTACTTCATTAATCAACGTTGGTTAGGTGGTACATTAACGAACTTTGAAACAATCCAAAAACGTATTACTCGTCTTAAAAAGCTTGAAAAGATGCAAGAAGACGGTACTTTTGATGTTCTTCCTAAGAAAGAAGTTATTCTTCTTAAGAAGGAAATGGATCGTTTAGAGAAGTTCTTAGGTGGTATCAAGGATATGAAAGGTGTTCCTGATGCACTTTTTGTAATTGATCCTCGTAAAGAGCGCATTGCAATTGCGGAAGCTCACAAGCTAAACATCCCAATTGTTGCGATTGTAGATACAAACTGTGACCCTGATGAAATTGATTATGTAATTCCTGGTAACGATGATGCAATTCGTGCTGTTAAACTTTTAACAGGTAAAATGGCCGATGCGGTAATCGAATCTACTTCTGCTGAAGAAGAGGTAGAAGTTGAAGAAACAACAACAGCTTAATTTCATTTGCTAAAAAAGGGTGGTAAAGGGGTATTACCCTTTACCACCTTTTTTTTATGAACTCGTAATTAAGTTTATAAGATGATGTACCTGTACATACTGACACTTTAAGGAGGCGTTTTTGATGGCTGTAACAGCGAGCATGGTAAAAGAATTGCGTGAAAAAACTGGCGCAGGGATGATGGATTGTAAGAAAGCTTTAACAGAAACAAACGGTGATATGGAGAAAGCAATTGATTTTCTACGTGAAAAAGGGATTGCAAGTGCTGCTAAGAAAGCGGATCGTGTAGCTGCAGAAGGTCTTGCTGCTGTGAAATCTGAAGGCAACAAAGCGGTAATCGTTGAAGTTAATTCAGAAACAGATTTCGTTGCTAAGAACGAAAATTTCCAAAAGCTTGTTGGGGATTTAGCTTCACACCTTATTGCTAATGCACCATCTTCTGTTGAAGTAGCTTTAGAGCAACCATTTGCAAATGGACAAACGGTTCAAGAATACATTAATGCTTCAATTGCTAAAATTGGCGAGAAAATCTCTCTTCGTCGTTTTGAAATTGTCGAAAAAGAAGATGGAGATGCTTTTGGTGAGTACTTACATATGGGTGGCCGTATTGGTGTGCTTTCAGTTGTAAGTGGCTCAACTGACTCAGAATTGGCAAAAGATGTTGCGATGCACGTTGCTGCTATTAATCCAACGTATGTTTCTCGTGACGAAGTATCACAAGAAGAAGTAGAGCGTGAACGTGAGGTTCTTACGCAACAAGCATTAAACGAAGGAAAACCGGCTAAGATCGTTGAGAAAATGGTAGAAGGGCGTCTTTCTAAGTATTTTGAACAAGTATGCTTACTTGATCAACCATTTGTTAAAGATGGCGATCAAAAAGTAGGCAAATATGTTCAAGGTAAAGGTGCGTCAGTAAAGAGCTTTATCCGTTATGAAGTTGGAGAAGGTATCGAAAAACGCGAAGATAACTTTGCTGAAGAAGTAATGTCTCAAGTGAAGAAGTAATCAAAATGAAGGGGCACAATGTGTCCCTTTTTTCAGAGAGGTATTAATAACTTCATCTCATTTCGGAGGTTTTCATGCAAACATATAATCGAGTAATATTGAAGCTAAGTGGTGAAGCATTAGCAGGAGAACAAGGTTATGGTATTGATCCAATAGTGATCCAATCTGTAGCGAAACAAATTAAAGAAATTGTTGAATTAGAAGTAGAAGTAGCTGTTGTTGTTGGAGGCGGAAACATCTGGCGTGGGATGGCTGGAAGTGCAAAGGGAATGGATCGTGCGACGGCTGATTACATGGGTATGTTAGCAACCGTCATGAATTCGTTGGCTTTGCAAGATAGTTTGGAAGATATTGATGTTGAAACTAGAGTTCAAACGTCGATTGAAATGCGTCAAGTAGCAGAGCCATATATTCGTCGTAAAGCAATTCGTCATCTTGAAAAGAAACGTGTTGTTATCTTTGCAGCAGGGACAGGAAATCCATATTTCTCTACGGATACTACTGCTGCTCTAAGAGCAGCGGAAATTGAGGCAGAAGTTATTTTAATGGCTAAAAATAAAGTAGATGGAGTTTACAGTGCAGATCCTTCTGTAGATACTACTGCTAAGAAATATACAAAGATTTCTTATATGGATGTATTAAAAGAAGGGTTAGCTGTTATGGATTCAACAGCTTCATCACTTTGTATGGATAACGACATTCCACTAATTGTTTTTTCTATTATGGAAGAAGGCAATATTAAGCGAGCGGTACTAGGTGAAGAGATTGGCACATTAGTAAGGGGGAATTCATAATGTCACAAGAAGTGAAAAAAGATGCAGAAACACGAATGGCAAAAGCGATAGAAGCTTTAAACCGCGAATTAGCTAAATTAAGAGCTGGGCGTGCTAATCCAGCATTGCTTGACCGTGTTGCGGTAGAATACTATGGTGCTGAAACGCCACTTAATCAATTGGCAACGATATCGGTACCGGAAGCAAGGCTACTATTGATTCAACCATTTGACAAGTCTTCTATTGCCAATATCGAACGTGCTATTCAAATGGCTGACCTTGGGTTAACACCTTCGAATGACGGTGCGGTTATTCGAATTCAAATCCCTCCATTAACAGAAGAACGCCGGAAGGATCTTGTAAAGCTAGTAAAAAAATCAGCTGAAGAAGCGAAAGTTGCGGTTCGTAATGTTCGTCGTGACGCAAATGATGATTTAAAGAAGCGTCAAAAAGATGGAGAAATGACAGAGGATGAGCTACGTCGTAGCACAGATGATGTTCAAAAATTAACCGATAAGAGTATTGCTCAAGTTGATGACGTAGCAGAAAAGAAAGAAAAAGAAATCATGGAAGTGTAAGCCAGTTCCATGTAAAATAGACATAGTAAAAGACCCTCTCTTATCTTAGGGGGTTTTTTACACTTTCTTACTTGTTATGAGTCTTCGAAAAAAAGGTAAAGCTAGAAGGAGACGAACCTGCTGCTACATAGATGGAGGGCGCGAACATGCTTGAAAAGTTAACAAAATGGAAGTCGTCTTTATCTTCACAAGAAGGACCGAAGATAGAAGATGTAAATGTCCCACGGCATATCGCTATTATCATGGATGGGAATGGTCGTTGGGCAAAAAGAAAGGGATTACCACGAATTGCTGGACATCGTGAAGGAATGAAAGTCATTAATAAAGTTGTTCGAAAAGCAGATGAGCTTGGTGTTGAAATCTTAACATTATACGCATTTTCAACTGAAAACTGGAAGCGTCCAAAAACAGAAGTGGATTACTTAATGAAATTACCTGAACGCTTTCTGAACAAAGAATTACCAATGTTAATGGAGAAAAATGTGAAAGTGCGTTTAATGGGAAGTATTGAAAACTTACCTGAGCATACGAAACGAGCTGTTTCTAAAGCTGTTAAAGATACAGAAAAGAACACAGGTCTCATTTTAAATTTTGCACTTAACTATGGAAGCCGTTTTGAATTAATGGAAGCTGTAAAAAAAATTGCAAATCAAATTGAAAATGGATCGTTATCAGCTGAAGAGATTAATGAATCTGTTTTAAAGGAGAATCTGATGACCGCTGAATTACGTGATCCAGATTTACTAATTCGAACAAGTGGAGAAATTCGCTTGAGTAATTTCATGTTATGGCAAGTCGCGTATAGTGAATTTTGGTTTACAGATGTTTTGTGGCCGGATTTTGATGAACAGCACCTAGTGGAAGCCATTGCCGTCTATCAAAAACGAGCTCGTAGATACGGTGGCGTTTAAAGGGGCGATGTTAAATTGAAAGAAAGAATAATAACAGGGATTATTGGTGGAGCTTTCTTTGTCACGATGGTTTTATTTGGTGGTTGGGTTTTTGCGTTGTTTATTTCAATTGTCGCATCTATTGCAATGATGGAGTTATTGAAAATGAAAAAAATAGCTCCACTCTCGTTAATGGGGATTATTAGTTTATTTTCAATGTGGCTACTACTCGTACCGACAAATTGGTTTGAACTAGTAGTTCCTTCTTATTTTACAAAAGTTGAAATTTTCATCTTTATGATCTTGGTCTTGCTTATGTTTACCGTTATTACAAAAAACTCATTTACTTTTGACCAAGTTGGTTTTGTTATCCTATCTTCGGTATATGTCGGGTTTGGATTTCATTATTTAATTATGACACGTGATATACCAGAACATGGTTTGTTTCTTGTATTTTATGTCCTGTTATTAATTTGGACAACCGATTCAGGTGCGTACTTTGTCGGTCGGAAATGGGGTAGGAATAAGTTATGGCCAGATATTAGTCCGAAGAAAACAATTGAGGGTTCTATTGGTGGAATTGTAGCAGCTTTGATTGTCGGTACTATTTTTTACTTTTTCTTTCCCGTTTTTTCAAGTTATATAACAGCTTTACTTGTAATTATTGTTGCATCGATATTTGGTCAATTAGGTGATTTAGTAGAATCAGCTTTAAAGAGGCATTATGCTGTCAAAGACTCAGGAAATGTCTTACCAGGCCATGGAGGTATTTTAGATCGATTTGATAGTTTGATTTATGTCATGCCTATTCTTCATTTGCTTCAACTAATCTAGGCCAACAATTAAAGCAATATGTGAGATAATTTATAATAGTAGGTGAGTAAGTTGAAGCATATTAGTTTATTAGGTGCTACTGGTTCTATCGGAACACAAACGTTAGATGTTATTCGTAAGCACCCTAACCACTTTAAATTAGAATCAATGTCAGTAGGGAAAAATATAGAACTCGCGATTGAACAAGTTCATGAATTTACTCCAAAGCTTTTATCCGTACAGTCGGAAGAAGATTATGATAAACTAATACATGAGGTGCCTAGTTCGACAAGAGTTGTTCATGGAAACGATGGGTTAATAGAAGTAGCAACAACAGAGAAATCAGAAATTCTTGTCAATGCTGTTCTTGGTAGTGTGGGTTTGTCGCCAACGCTCGCTGCAATACAGGCGGGAAAGACAATCGCTATCGCTAATAAAGAAACGCTAGTAACAGCTGGTCATCTTGTGACAGAAGAAGCGAAACGATATAATGTATCGCTTCTGCCAGTTGATAGTGAACACTCTGCGATTTTTCAAGCATTGAACGGGGAGAATATAAAAGAAGCTGACCGCCTAATTCTTACGGCTTCCGGTGGAAGTTTTCGTGACCGTTCGCGCGAAGACCTTGTGAATGTTACCGTTCGCGAAGCGCTCAACCACCCGAATTGGTCTATGGGTGCAAAGATCACAATTGATTCTGCAACAATGATGAATAAAGGGCTTGAAGTAATTGAAGCACGTTGGCTTTTCGATATGCCTTATGAGAAAATTGATGTCGTTCTACATAAAGAAAGTATTATACACTCAATGGTTGAATACATAGACGGGAGTGTGATTGCTCAATTAGGAACACCAGACATGCGAGTTCCTATTCAATATGCACTTACGTATCCGAAACGACTTCAATCGATTTCACATGAGAGATTAAACCTCTGGGAATTAGGAGCCTTGCACTTTACTAAGCTTGATATGGATCGATTCCGGTGTATATCATTCGCTTATGAAGCTGGGAAACTTGGTGGGACGATGCCGACAGTTTTAAACGCTGCAAATGAAACAGCAGTTGCATATTTCTTAGAAAACCGATTGTCTTTTCTAGAAATTGAACATGTTATTGAACAAGCTCTTGAAAGACATTCTCTTATTAAAAAGCCAACATTGGAAGAAATAATTGCAGTTGATGCTGAGACGAGAGCCTTTATCCACTCAACGATCAAATAAGAAAGGTGGAATTTTAAGCGATGAATACTTTATTATCAGTCATTGTAATTTTCGGCCTTCTAGTTTTCATTCACGAATGGGGACATTTATACTTTGCAAAACGGGCTGGCATTTTATGTCGGGAATTTGCGATTGGTTTTGGTCCGAAAATTTTTTCTTTTAAACGAAATGAAACGGTTTATACGATTCGTTTGCTTCCACTAGGTGGCTTTGTAAGAATGGCCGGGGAAGACCCAGAAATGATTGATATTAAGCCTGGCTACGAGATTGGACTTGTATTTAATGCAGCGCGTAAGGTAAGCAAAATTATCATTAACAACAAGTCTAAACATCCGGAGGCACTTGTTGTCCAAGTTGAGAAAATAGATTTAGAACGTGAACTCATCATTGAAGCTTATAATGATGAAGGCGAGCGAATGCAGTATAAAATTGATAATCAAGCAATCCTTGTTCAAGATGAACAGGAGACGCAAATAGCCCCGTGGAACCGTCAGTTTGGCTCGAAAACAGTTGGTCAGCGTGCTTTAGCTATTTTTGCTGGACCGATGATGAATTTTCTTTTAGCAGTTGTAATCTTAATCGCATTTGCATTATTCCAAGGGATGCCTGTTGATGAAGCTCAAATAGGTGATGTAACTCCTGATAGTGCAGCCATTGAAGCTGGATTACAAGAGGGAGACCAGGTTATAGCGATTGATGGACAACCGATTGATACATGGGATGAGATGACAAGCATTATTCAACAACATCCAAATGAATCAATTGTCTTTGAAGTAGAGCGGAGAGGACAATCTTTAACCATCCCTGTAACGCCATCAGAAAGAGTTGGACAATTTGGAGATCCTGAAGGTTTTGTTGGGATTGCTAGGCCAACTGAATTTTCACTTATGGGTTCTATAATGTTTGGTTTTACGCAAACGTATATGTTTATGACAATGATCTTTGAAGTGTTAGGGATGATTGTTACAGGAAACTTTTCATTGGATTATGTTGCTGGCCCTGTTGGAATTTATAATTATACTGGTGAGGCAGCGGCAATGGGGATCTTTGTATTAATGCAATGGGCAGCTGCTTTAAGTGTCAATTTAGGCATAATCAATTTACTTCCTATTCCTGCAATGGACGGTGGACGGCTGATTTTCATTGGACTTGAAGCAGTTAGAGGTAAGCCAATGGACCCTCAGAAAGAAGGACTTGTTCACTTTATTGGCTTTGCTTTACTTATGCTGTTAATGATTGTTGTTACTTGGAACGACATAAATAAGTTTTTTATGTAAATTGTAAATAGAAGAGTTGGAAAGGACTTTCACAATGAGACAACGCAATTATTTATCACCAACATTACGGGATGTACCTGCTGATGCAGAAATTAAAAGTCATCAACTCATGTTACGAGCAGGCTTGATTCGTCAAACAGCTTCAGGTATCTATTCTTATCTTCCATTAGGGAAAAAAGTCCTAAGAAAGGTAGAAGAGGTCATTCGCGATGAAATGGATGCCACTGGCGGGCAGGAAGTGCTAATGCCAGCTATTCAACCTGCTGAGCTTTGGGAGGAGTCTGGTCGCTTAGGAGATTACGGTCCTGAATTAATGAGGTTGAAAGATCGTCATAATCGTGACTTCGTTCTAGGTGCAACTCACGAAGAAGTGATTACGACATTAGTACGTGACGATGTTCAATCATACAAAAAACTGCCAATGAATTTGTATCAAATCCAAACCAAATATCGTGATGAAAGAAGACCGCGATTCGGGGTACTTCGTTCGCGTGAGTTTATTATGAAAGATGCTTATTCATTTGATACATCTAAAGAAGGGTTAGATGAGAGTTACGAGAAGATGTATGATGCTTATCAGAATATTTTCTCGCGTTGCAATCTAAATTTCCGTGCAGTAGAAGCTGATTCAGGAGCAATTGGTGGAACGGATACGCATGAATTTATGGTACTTAGTGAGATCGGAGAAGATACAATTGCTTATTCAAACGAATCTGACTTTGCAGCAAATATTGAAATTGCCCCTGTTCGTGTTAGCTATACAAAATCAGAAGAAGCATTCGGAGAACTTCAACTCGTTAATACTCCAAATGTGAAGACGATTGATGAAGTAACTTCCTTTTTAGGAGTGAATTCTAGTAATACGATTAAGTCACTTCTTTATATTCTCGATGAACAACCAGTTCTTGTTCTAGTGCGTGGCGATCATGAAGTGAATGAAATCAAAGTAGGAAATGTTCTTGGAAAAGCGTCTATAGAACTTGCTACACCTGAACAAACGGCAACTATATTAGGTTGCGAAACGGGCTATATAGGACCGATAAATGTGTCCGATTCAGTAAAGGTTATTGCTGATCATGCAGTGGAGTTCATCGTGAACGGTGTATGTGGGGCAAATGAAGCGGGAAAGCACTATAAAAATGTAAATCCAAGTCGTGACTTTCAAGTGTCTTGTTATGAGGATCTTCGATTAATACAAGAAGGAGATCCTTCACCTGATGGCAAAGGGACGATTCAATTTGCAATGGGGATTGAAGTTGGTCATGTATTTAAATTAGGTACGAAATATAGCGAGGCCCTTGGAGCGAAGTATTTAGATGAAAATGGAAAATCACAAACGATGATCATGGGTTGTTATGGTATTGGTGTATCAAGAACGGTAGCAGCTATTGTTGAACAGCATCATGATGAGAATGGGATTGTTTGGCCGGCATCAGTCGCACCATTTGATATTCACCTTGTGACAATCAATGTGAAAGACGAAGAACAAAAGCAATTAGGAGAAGAACTTTATCAAACATTAAAGCAAGAACGATACGAAGTCTTATTTGATGACCGACCGGAACGTGCAGGTGTTAAGTTCAAAGACTCAGACTTAATTGGTCTTCCAATACGAATAGGCGTTGGGAAAAAAGCGTCAGAAAGTATTGTTGAGGTAAAGGTAAGGAAGACCGGAGATATGATTGAAGTACATGTGTCCGAACTAGTAGAAACATTAAACAAGCTATTTCGTCAATTATAAGTACACAAATGAGGGTGACTCAGCAATCAGGTTCTGATTTCTAGTCGGTAGGCGCGTGTGAACTTAACTCACTGCAGCTATTGAATTAGGAGAGGTTCTTGTGAGTCAGCCTCTTCTCTTTTCATGTGAAAAACATCATTTAAAAGAAAATGGGGGAGGAATGATTCTATGTCACAAGATGAACAGGTCCGCAAAGAACGGCTTCAATTGCTTCTCCAGCAGTTACAAATACCTGAACAAATAATGAAAACTCATTTTCAAGGTGCGATGATCCGTAAATTAGTCATCTCGAAAGAAAAAAGAGCATGGCATTTTCATATTGATGTACCTGTAGTCGTTCCAGCGTCAATCTTTGAATTGTTTTCTGAGCGATTGCGTGTCACATTTGAGCATATTGCGAATGCTACATTCAGTTTTCATTATTCAAGCAATGAACTGCAAGAATCACAGTGGATTGATTATTGGCCATTAATTATTTCGAAAATATCTCAAATATCCGAGGGCATACGTGAACTCTTAAATAAACAAACGCCAACTTATGATGGAAAAAGGCTTGTTATCCAAGTTCGCAATGAAACAGAAGCTGTAGCGTTGAAACGTAAATTAACAGAACCGTTTCAAGAAACAATTTCATCATTAAGCTTGCCGCCTATTAAAATAGATACTCATATTTATGAATCAAAACAAGAATTTGAAAAGTTTGTGGAAAAACGTGATCAAGAAGATCATTCGAAAGTGGTAGAAGCAATACTTGAGAAGAAGAAAAATGAAAAGCAGGCTGAAAAAGAATTGAGTGGTAAGCCTTTAGTAATTGGATATCCAATAAAAGATGAGCCAATGCCACTTGAAGCGATTGTGGATGAAGAACGCCGTGTAACAGTGCAAGGGTACGTATTTAATGCAGAAACAAGGGAACTACGAAGTGGGCGGACTTTATTAACTTTTAAAATAACCGATTATACAGATTCAATATTAGTAAAAATGTTTTCAAGAGATAAAGAAGATGTGCCTCTTCTGCAAGCAATTAAAAAAGGAATGTGGTTAAAAGTACGAGGCGGCATCCAAAATGATACGTTTGTACGTGATCTTGTCATGATTGGAAATGATGTGAATCAGTTGAGCCCAGTTGAACAGCTTGATTCAGCGAGTGATGGAGAAAAAAGAGTGGAGTTACATCTTCATACGACAATGAGTCAAATGGATGGACTAGTATCGGCAGGAAGATACGTAGAGCAAGCTGCAAAATGGGGACATCCAGCAGTAGCTGTAACAGACCATGGGGTTGTACAAGCATTTCCAGAAGCTTATTCTGCAGGGAAGAAGCATGGAATTAAAGTTTTGTTTGGACTTGAAGCTAATCTAGTTGATGACGGTGTTCCAATTGTCTATAATGAAGCCCATCGTTTGTTAATGGAAGATGAATATGTTGTATTTGACGTTGAGACAACAGGCTTGTCTGCTGTATACAATACGATCATTGAGCTAGCTGCAGTCAAAATAAAAGGTGGAGAAATCATTGATCGTTTTGAATCTTTTGCTGACCCCCACGAGCCGTTAACCAATACGATCATTGAACTAACAGGAATAACAGATGACATGGTAAGAGGGCAGCCAGAAATAGCCGATGTTTTACGAGATTTTAAAGAATTTACTAGCGATGCGATTTTAGTTGCACACAATGCTAGTTTTGATATGGGATTCTTAAATGTTGGATATCAAAAAATTGGACTTGATGAAGCGTCAAATCCAGTTATTGATACGTTAGAGCTTGGTCGTTTTCTTTACCCAGAGTTAAAGAATCATCGACTTAATTCTTTGTGTAAGAAGTTTGATATTGAACTAGTAAGTCATCACCGGGCAATTTATGATGCCGAAGCGACAGGATATTTACTTTGGAAGATGGTAAAGGACGCAAATGAACGGGATATACAATATCATGATCAATTAAATGAACATATGGGGCAAGGGAACTTCCATAGGCAACGCCCTGCACATTGTACGATACTAGCTCAAACACAAGAAGGACTAAAAAATTTGTATAAACTCGTGTCAATGTCGCATGTTGATTATTTCTTTCGAACTCCACGCATTCCTAGGTCACAGCTGCAAAAACATCGAAAGGGTTTATTAATTGGATCAGCGTGTGACAAAGGTGAAGTGTTTGAAGGTATGATGCAAAAATCAGCGGATGAGGTAGAAGAAATCGCTAAGTTCTACGATTATTTTGAAGTACAACCTCTTGTTACGTATCAGCATTTAATCGAAAAAGAGTTAGTTAAAAGTGAACAAGCATTGCAAGAAATAGTTTCGAATATTGTTCGGCTAGGAGAAAAGTTAGAAAAGCCAGTTGTCGCTACGGGTAATGCCCATTATTTACACAAAGAAGACTATGTTTATCGAAAAATTTTAATCGCATCCCAAGGTGGTGCTAATCCATTAAATAAACAAACATTACCTGAAGTTCATTTCCGTACGACTGTTGAAATGCTTGATGCTTTTTCTTTTCTAGGTGAAGAGAAGGCTAAAGAAATCGTCGTAGCCAACACACAAAAAGTAGCCAATATGATTGACGAAATTCATCCGATACCTGATGACCTTTACACTCCTAAAATTGAAGGTGCTGATGATGAAATAAGACAAATGAGTTATAACATGGCTAGAAGCATTTACGGGGAAGAGTTACCGGAGATTGTCGAGGCACGAATTGAGAAAGAACTAAAGAGTATCATTGGTCATGGTTTTGCCGTTATTTATTTAATCTCCCATAAACTTGTTAAAAAATCATTAATTGATGGCTATTTAGTTGGTTCGCGTGGGTCTGTAGGTTCTTCGTTTGTGGCAACGATGACAGAAATAACAGAAGTCAATCCACTTCCTCCTCATTACGTTTGTCCTAAGTGCCATCATTCTCATTTCTTCGATGATGGTTCAGTAGGTTCAGGGTACGATTTACCGGATAAGGATTGTACAGAATGTGGAACCCCTTATGTAAAAGATGGACAAGATATCCCATTTGAAACTTTTTTAGGATTTAAAGGGGATAAAGTCCCCGATATTGATTTAAATTTTTCAGGGGAGTACCAACCGAGAGCCCACCACTATACGAAGGAATTGTTCGGTGAGGAATATGTGTATCGTGCAGGGACAATTGGGACAGTTGCAGAAAAAACGGCATACGGATATGTAAAAGGCTATCAAGGAGATCATGACCTTCATATGAGAGGTGCTGAAATTGATCGACTTGTTTCTGGCTGTACAGGAGTAAAACGGACATCTGGACAACACCCAGGTGGAATTATTGTTGTTCCAGATTATATGGACATACATGATTTTTGTCCAATACAATTCCCAGCTGATGATAAGAACTCTGAATGGAAGACGACTCATTTTGATTTCCATTCCATTCATGATAATTTGCTCAAACTTGATATTCTTGGTCACGATGACCCAACAGTCATTCGGATGTTGCAAGATTTAAGCGGAATAGACCCGAAAACGATTCCGACAGATGATCCTGAAGTCATGAAAATCTTTAGTGGACCTGAAGTGTTAGGCGTATCTGAAGAGCAGATTATGTGTAAAACAGGAACGCTTGGAATTCCTGAATTTGGAACTAGATTTGTTCGTCAAATGCTTGAAGAAACAAAGCCAAGTACATTCTCTGAACTCGTGCAGATTTCAGGGCTTTCGCATGGTACGGATGTCTGGCTAAACAATGCAAACGAACTAATTTATAATGGCACTTGTGAATTGAAAGATGTGATCGGTTGTCGTGATGACATTATGGTTTATTTAATTTATAAAGGTCTCGATCCTTCATTAGCCTTTAAAATTATGGAGTTTGTTCGAAAAGGCAAAGGACTCCAACCAGAGTGGATTGACGAAATGAAAAAGCATGATGTCCCAGATTGGTATATTGGCTCATGTCTTAAAATTAAATATATGTTTCCGAAAGCCCATGCTGCAGCCTATGTGTTAATGGCTGTGCGCATTGCTTACTTTAAAGTGCATCACCCAATTTTGTATTATGCATCTTATTTTACTGTTCGCGCAGATGACTTCGACTTAGATACGATGATTAAGGGATCAGCGGCAATTAAAGCAAAAGTACAAGAGATTAACGCAAAAGGCTTAGATGCCTCGCCTAAGGAGAAGTCTGTTTTAACCGTTCTTGAGCTTGCTCTTGAAATGTGTGAGCGAGGGATTTCATTCCAAAAAGTTGATTTGTATCGTTCGAGTGCTACCGAATTTATTGTTGAAGATCAAACATTATTACCTCCTTTTAATGCGATGACGGGTGTTGGTACAAATGCAGCACTTAATATCGTGAAAGCAAGAGGAGATCGAGAGTTTCTCTCAAAAGAAGATTTGCAACAAAGAAGTAAATTAACAAAAACGGTTCTAGAGCATTTAGATGATCATGGTTGCTTAGAGGGAATGCCTAATTCTAATCAGCTTTCTCTGTTTTAGTCAAGCCCCTGTTCTGTTGCAATGCTATTAAGAGTATGGTATTGTGTTAGATGGTAATACTTAGAATACGTTACGCAAAAAGAGTGGGGAAACCCACTCTTTCGTTGTTCGCTCTACTTTATTCTAAAAAAGCGGCGTAACTGAAGACAAAGTAAGTAACGATCATTCGGTTAGCTATTATACATGAAATAGTAGAACAGCGAGGAGGGTACAGATGAGTAAGAAAGTTACTGAGTTAACAAGCGAATTAGTAACCCCTATATTAGATGATTTAAATCTTGAGCTTGTTGATGTTGAGTTTAAAAAAGAGGGTCCGAATTGGTTTCTCCGAATTTTTATAGACTCAGATACGGGTGTTGACTTAGAAGATTGTGGACAAGTGAGTGAAAAAGTGAGCGAGAAGCTTGATGAACTTGATCCTATTGGGCAGCCTTACTTTCTTGAAGTTTCTTCACCAGGGGCAGAACGGCCACTTAAAAAGGAAAAAGATATAATAAAGGCAATAGGAAAGAATGTCTACGTATCAACATACGAGCCCATTGAAGGCGAAAAGGCCTTTGAAGGAAAATTAATTGACTTTGATGGTGAAGATTTAGAAATCGAAGTGAAAGTAAAAACTCGTAAAAAAGTTTACACTATACCATATGATAAAGTAGCAAATGCAAGGCTAGCTATTATTTTCTAATTGTTTAAATGGAGACTAGTATGCTTTGTCTTGACGATTGAAAGGGGGAAGTATAATCCATGAATAGTGAATTTATGGATGCGTTGGCAACATTAGAAAGAGAAAAAGGGATCCAAAAAGATGTCATCATCGAGGCCATTGAAGCAGCCCTTATATCTGGTTATAAACGTAACTTTAATCAAGTTCAGAATGTACGTGTCGATGTAAACAGAGATAACGGTAGTATTCGCGTCTTTGCAAGAAAAGTAATAGTTGAAGAGGTTTTTGATGCACGTCTTGAAATTTCACTAGCCGAGGCACAAAAGATAAATCCAAGCTATGAAGTAGATGATATTGTTGAGATTGAGGTCACACCGAAGGATTTCGGGCGAATTGCCGCACAAACAGCAAAGCAAGTAGTAACGCAGCGAGTACGTGAAGCTGAACGTGGAATTATTTATTCTGATTTTATTGATCGAGAAGAAGACATTATGACAGGGATTGTTCAACGTCAAGATCATCGTTTTATTTATGTGGATTTAGGAAAAGTTGAAGCACTTTTGCCATTAAGTGAGCAAATGCCGAATGAAAGTTATAAACATAATGATCGAATCAAAGCATTTATAACGAAGGTCGAGAAAACGACTAAAGGTCCACAAATATTAATTTCACGTACACATCCAGGCTTGTTAAAACGTCTATTTGAGCTTGAAGTTCCAGAAATTTATGATGGTACTGTTGAGATTAAATCCGTTTCTCGTGAGGCAGGAGACCGTTCGAAAATTGCCGTGCATGTAGATAATCCAGAAGTCGACCCGGTAGGTGCGTGTGTTGGACCTAGAGGACAGCGAGTTCAAACCATCGTC
Source organism: Halalkalibacter kiskunsagensis (assembly GCF_037027555.1). Lineage (NCBI taxonomy): Bacteria > Bacillati > Bacillota > Bacilli > Caryophanales > Bacillaceae > Halalkalibacter > Halalkalibacter kiskunsagensis. The sequence goes on from NZ_JAXBLX010000014.1 coordinate 28,831, forward strand.
AACGAGTTAAAGGGTGAAAAGATTGATATCGTTCGTTGGTCAGAAGATCCTGTTGAATATGTAGCAAATGCATTAAGCCCGTCTAAAGTATTAAAAGTAAATGTCAATGAAGAAGAAAAAATGACTCAGGTTATTGTTCCGGATTATCAACTTTCACTTGCTATCGGCAAGCGTGGACAAAATGCAAGGTTAGCGGCCAAGTTGACAGGCTGGAAAATTGATATTAAGAGTGAATCCGATGCAAGAGAGCTCGGTTTACTAAGTGAAGAAGAAGAGCTTGAACCAGTAGCGAACGAAGAAGATGTCTTTGTTCCAGATTTTGAAGATCAAGAATAAAAGGAGATGGGGCCGGTGAAACAACGAAAAGTTCCTCTTCGAAAATGCATTGTAACAAATGAAATGAAGCCAAAGCAAGAATTGATTCGTATCGTTCGTTCTCCAGAGGGAACTGTAGCAGTTGATATAACTGGAAAGAAGAATGGACGAGGAGCCTATATGACTAACGATGATGAAGTGTTTGAAATAGCTAAGAAAAAAGATGTATTATCAAGACATTTGCAAACTAAAGTAGATCCTACTATTTATGATGAATTGCGTGAAGCAAGCAAACGGAGTCGAAAATGAATAGAGGATGGTTGTCATTACTTGGATTAGCTGCACGAGCAAGAAAACTTGTAACAGGGGAAGAGCTAGTTTTGAAAGAAGTGAGAAGAAAATCAGTACGATTAGTCATTCTCTCTTCTGATGCTGCAGAACAAACAAAGAAAAAAGTATTGGACAAATGCGGCCATTACAACATACCGGTACGAATAACGTCTGAGCGTGCAACACTTGGGCAAGCTATCGGCAAAGCGGAGAGAGTCGTCATTGGTGTAATGGATGATGGATTTGCGAAGAAAATGACCGCATTAATCGACCAATGATTCTGGAGGTAAGTATATGAAAAAAATGAGAATATATGAATATGCAAAAGAAAAAGACGTAGCAAGTAAAGTGATTATTGATCAATTGAAAGAATCAGGATTTACAGTAACAAATCATATGTCTGTTATCGATGAAAAGATGATGGAAACTTTAACAGGAAAGAAGACTAGCTCTTCTCAAAGTACGGCTACAGCCACAAAGTCGAGTGAGCAAACAGACAATCGTCCTTCTAAGCAACAAAAGAATGATGGGAAACATAACCAATCAAGACAACAAAAAAACAAAACACAAGGTCAACAAAATCGTGGAAACAAAGGACAAAACAACAAGCGTGGTGGTGGGCAACAACAACGTCAAGAGCCGCCGAAACCAAAGCCTTTGCCAGAAAAGATTACATTTGTCGGTTCTCTAACGGTTGGTGAAATAGCTAAGAAGTTACATAAGGAACCTTCAGAAATTATTAAGAAACTGATGGGCTTAGGTGTTATGGCGACAATCAACCAAGAGTTAGACAAAGACTCAATTGAATTAATCGCTGGTGATTATGGTGTTGAGGTTGAGGAAGAAATTGTTATAGATGAAATGGACTTTGAAAGTTATGTTGATGACGATTCAGAGGAAGACTTACAAGAGAGACCACCTGTTGTGACAATTATGGGACACGTTGACCACGGGAAAACAACGTTGCTTGACTCTATTCGTCATACAAAAGTGACGGAAGGAGAAGCTGGGGGGATCACACAACATATTGGTGCTTATCAAATTGAATCAAATGGAAAGAAAATCACGTTCCTTGATACGCCTGGTCACGCAGCGTTTACAACCATGCGTGCACGTGGTGCTCAAGTAACAGATATAACAATTCTTGTTGTAGCAGCAGATGATGGTGTTATGCCACAAACAAAAGAGGCGATTAGCCATGCGAAAGCAGCAGGTGTGCCGATTATTGTAGCGGTTAACAAAATTGATAAAGAAGCAGCAAATCCAGATCGTGTTATGCAAGAGTTAACTGAGTATGAACTTGTTCCTGAAGCATGGGGAGGAGATACAATTTTTGTGAATGTGTCAGCTCTTGCAGGTACAGGTATTGATGAATTAATCGAGATGATTCTTCTTGTCTCAGAGGTAGAAGAATTGAAAGCCAATCCAAACAAATTAGCAAAAGGTACTGTAATTGAGGCTGAGTTAGATAAAGGTCGCGGAGCTGTTGCAACTCTTCTTGTACAAAGCGGGCAGTTAAAGGTCGGTGATCCAATTGTAGTTGGTTCTTCATTTGGACGTGTTCGTGCAATGGTCAATGATCTTGGCCGTCGCGTAAAAGAAGTTGGCCCATCTACTCCAGTTGAAGTTACTGGACTCAATGATGTTCCACTTGCCGGAGATCAATTCCAAGCGTTTGCAGATGAGAAGAAGGCTCGTCATATAGGTGAGGCACGAATGTCTCGTCACCGTGAAGAGAACCTTTCAGAAAGCTCGAAAGTCAGCTTAGATGATCTATTCAATCAAATCCAGCAAGGTGAAGTTAAAGACATCAATATTATTATTAAAGCTGATGTTCAAGGTTCTGTTGAAGCAATGCGCGGTTCATTAGAAAAAATCGATGTTGAAGGTGTAAAAGTAAATATCATTCACGCAGGTGTGGGTGCAATTACAGAATACGATGTAATGCTAGCATCAGCTTCTAATGGGATAGTGATTGGTTTTAATGTACGTCCTGACGTAAATGCAAAACGTACGGCAGAGGCTGAGAAAGTTGATATTCGTCTACACCGTGTTATTTATAATGCAATTGATGAAATTGAAGCTGCAATGAAAGGGATGCTTGATCCAGAATTTGAAGAAAAAGTCATTGGTCAAGTTGAAGTTCGAACAACTTTCAAAGTATCAAAAGTCGGAACGATTGCAGGTGCTTACGTAACAGAAGGAAAAGTAACAAGAGATTCGACAGTGCGTCTAATCCGTGATGGAATTGTTATTTATGAGGGTTCAATTAATGCATTGAAACGTTTTAAAGACGATGCCAAAGAAGTTGCTGCAGGATACGAGTGTGGTATTACCCTTGAAAAATACAATGATATTAAAGAAGGCGACATTATTGAAGCGTATGTAATGGAGGAAATCGAGCGTAAATGATTATAGGGTTCGTGCGCCTCGAACTCCTCATTTATGATGCCGGGTCTTTGAAAGAAAAACGATCTGTTTTAAAAAGTATTCAAACAAGATTGAAGCAGCGTTTTAATCTTTCTGTTGCAGAAACGGATCATCATGATGTTTGGCAACGTGCTGAATTAACGATGGTAACTGTTTCAAATGAGCGTGCCGTTTGTGAGCGCGAATTACAAAAAGCTCTTGCATTAATTGATGGGGAACCTGAGGCAGAAAGAACGGTTACGGATTATGAATGGCTCTAATGTAGAGGACAGAGGTGAGAAATATGAGTAATGTTCGTGCACATCGTGTTGGTGAACAGATGAAGAAAGAACTAAGTGATATTATCATGCGTGAACTTAAGGATCCTCGTGTTAGCTTTGTAACAGTTACGGGAGTAGACGTTACGGGAGATCTTCAACAAGCTAAAGTGTTTATTACAGTTCTTGGAAGTGACGAACAAAAAGAGGCGACTCTTCAAGCTTTATCGAAAGCGAAAGGATTTATTCGTTCTGAGATTGGGAAACGAATCCGTCTACGTAAAACCCCCGATATTGTCTTTGAATTCGACGAATCGATTGAGTACGGAAATCGTATTGAAACGCTTCTTTCAGATTTAAATAAAAATGAACGGTAATTATAAGAGGATAGGAGGGCAAATGCTCTTCTATCCTTTTTTTAGAGTGTTATCCAAAAGGTTGAATTTTACCCTTTGGGTAACACTCTAAGCAATGAGCGAATCCGCTGTATTTTTTAGCCTGCTATGAGTGCCTTTCTCAATAGCAGGCGTACAGCGAGTGGAGCCATTGCAATCCGTCGGAGAGCTACGTCACGTCGAATTTCCCTTATTGAACTTACTTTAAGACCAAGCTTTAAACAATTTGGAGGAAATAATGAAACCAAACGGAATTTTAAATTTACATAAACCAAGAGGAATGACATCACATGATTGTGTGATGAAAATAAGACGTCTGTACCAAACAAAAAAAGTCGGTCATACAGGAACGCTAGACCCAGACGTAAATGGAGTGTTGCCAATTTGTATTGGCAAAGCAACGAAAGTCGTAGAATACATGTCTGGTTACTCAAAAGAGTATGAAGGTGAAGTAACAATTGGAATCTCTACAACAACTGAAGATAAAAGTGGGGAGATTATCGATTCTAAACCAGTAATGAAAAAGTGGACAAACGAAGAAATAGAAACGGTCCTTGAGTACTTTAGAGGCAATATTGTTCAAGTACCGCCAATGTATTCAGCCGTAAAAGTAAATGGAAAAAAACTGTATGAATATGCTCGTGCTGGTAAAGAAGTTGAACGACCGGAAAGAGAGGTTACGATTCATTCGCTTGAACTTCTTTCAGATCTTTCTTATCAGAAAGAAACTGCTACGTTTAAATTCCGAGTGCATTGCAGTAAGGGGACTTACGTTCGAACATTAGCAGTTGATATAGGACAAAAACTTGGATATCCAGCACATATGTCTGACTTAGTTCGTACCTCATCAGGCCCTTATTCGTTAGAAGATAGCATCACGTTTGAACAATTAGAAGAATACAAAGAAGATGATTCGCTATATTCACGATTGATTCCATTTGATACGGCAGTTCAATACTTACCCAAATGTGTGGTAGATAAAGAGACGGAACAGCAAATTAAGAATGGATCAGTCTTGCCTTTAAAGAAAGGGTTAGAACAAATGAGATTTACCGTTTATAATGAAGAGGGAGAGTGCTTAGCTGTTTACAAGCGCCATCCAACGAAGGAAGGTCTCATCAAACCAGAAAAAATGTTCTGGACAGGAGAGCTTTCTTAAGAATTTGGGAGTGAAAAGGGGATTCTTAAATGGATACCATTTATTTGAAACATCCTATAGATGGAAGAACGTTAAATCGCAGTAGAACTGTTATGGCATTAGGCTACTTTGATGGGGTTCATCTTGGTCATCAAGCCGTTATAAAAGAAGCTAACAAAATTGCTGCTTCGATAGGAGCATCAACATCAGTTATGACGTTTCATCCTCATCCAAAGGAAGTATTGAGGAAAACAAAAATGAATTACATAACACCTTTGACTGATAAAATAAAAAAAATTGAAGGCTTTGCCGTAGATACACTTTATGTCGTTAATTTTACACCTGCATTTGCTAATTTAACCCCACAACAATTTGTTGATGACTACTTAATTGGGTTAAATGTTGTACATGCAGTGGCGGGATTTGATTTTACATACGGTTCGTTAGGGAAAGGAACGATGGAAACTTTACCTTTTCATGCTCGTAATCGATTAGATTCAACGATTGTTGAAAAATTTGAAGAGAATAGCGAAAAAGTGAGTTCATCTAAAGTCCGCCAGCTACTTGAGAGTGGAGATGTTAACTACGTATCAAAACTTTTAGGAGAAGAATATTCCTTGAAGGGAACCGTTGTAGATGGTGAAAAGCGCGGTAGGACAATTGGATTCCCGACAGCTAATATAAAGCCACTTGAACGTTACATTGTTCCTAGAACGGGTGTGTATGCTGTAAAATTAACGATTAATAACGAACAATATGAGGGAGTTTGTAATGTAGGCTACAAGCCGACTTTTCATAATGAAAAAGAATCTCATCCCTCAATCGAAGTGCATCTCTTTGGGTTTAATCAAGATATTTATGGATTAGAAGTTGAAGTTCGTTGGTTTTTGCGTATTAGATCAGAACAAAAGTTTGCTAGTATAGACGACCTTAAAACTCAAATTACTCTTGATAAAGAAAAAGCACTCACTTTTTTTGCTTCTAAATCTGTTAAATAAGTTAATGTATAGAACTCCGTCTTAATTTGATAAACCTTAAGAAGGAATACTTGCATTTTTGGATAAAAAAAGGTATAGTATTGTTTGTACTTCAAGTACAATCCGTTTCTTGGCAGATCGAGTCACCGACGTTTGCTAGGGAATAGGAGATTCTTATAAGGGAGGTGAATAGGATGGCTTTAACACAAGAGCGCAAAAATCAGTTAATCGCTGATTTCAAAACGCATGACACGGACACTGGTTCTCCAGAGGTTCAAGTCGCTATCCTAACAGAGCAAATCAACACATTGAATGAGCATTTACGTACTCATAAGAAGGATCACCATTCACGTCGTGGTCTTCTTAAAATGGTAGGTCAACGTCGTAACTTGTTAACATACTTACGTAACAAGGATGTTACACGTTACCGTACCCTAGTTGACAAGCTTGGTTTACGCCGATAATCGTGATGAAAGCGGGATAATGTCCCGCTTTTTTCTTGATCTATTAACATTGGGAATTTGACTAAAATTATCCAATATTATATATTCTTTTAGTTTTCAATGAGTTTGGCAATAATAAAGTAAGATGATGAATACTGGTGTACGAGAGGAGTACGCGTAATGGAAGAAACAAAGCATGTATTTAAAATGGAATGGGCTGGAAGAGAATTGACTGTTGAAACAGGTCAATTAGCGAAACAAGCAAATGGCGCAGTGCTTATTAGGTATGGTGATTCGGCTGTACTATCAACAGCTACCGCTTCGAAAGAACCAAAAGATTTGAATTTCTTTCCACTAACAGTTAATTACGAGGAACGTCTTTATGCAGCTGGTAAGATTCCAGGAGGGTTTATTAAACGTGAAGGTCGACCAAGTGAACGTGCAATTTTAACGAGTCGTTTAATTGATCGTCCTATCCGTCCTTTATTTCCAGATGGATTTCGTAATGAAGTACAAGTCATAAGTATTGTTATGAGCTCTGATCAAAATGCCTCTTCTGAGATGGCGGCAATGGTAGGTTCATCTCTTGCGCTTTGCGTTTCAGATATTCCATTTGACGGACCAATAGCCGGAGTAACGGTTGGTCGCTTGGATGGAAAATTTGTTATTAACCCAACAACCGAGCAACTTGAACAAAGTGACATCGACCTTGTTGTGGCAGGGACAAAGGATGCTATTAATATGGTTGAAGCTGGTGCTGATGAAGTAACAGAAGAAATCATGTTAGAAGCAATAATGTTTGGCCACGATGAGATCAAAAAGCTTATTGCTTTCCAAGAAGAAATTGCAAAAGCGGTAGGAAAAGAAAAATCAGAAGTTAAATTAAAACAAGTGGAAGCTGATCTTGAGCAAGAAGTTCGTAAATTGGCTGAAGCAGAATTAAAAGAAGCTGTACAAGTTCAAGAAAAACACGCTCGTGCTGAAGCAATTGATGCTGTGAAAAACAATACAGTAGCTAGGTTTGAAGAACGAGAGGAAATTAATTTAGGTGACGTTAAAGAAGTTTTACATAAAATTGTGAAAGAAGAAGTTCGTCGTCTTATTACAGTCGATAAAATTCGCCCAGATGGACGTAAAGTTGATGAGATTCGTCCATTAGCTTCACAAGTAGATCTTCTACCACGTACGCACGGTTCTGGACTGTTTACACGTGGACAAACTCAAGCGCTAAGTATTTGTACGTTAGGTGCATTAGGTGATGTACAAATACTCGATGGCCTTGGCATTGAAGAATCAAAGCGCTTTATGCATCACTATAATTTCCCTCAATTCAGTGTTGGTGAAACAGGGCCAATTCGTGGACCTGGCCGTCGTGAAATTGGTCACGGTGCTTTAGGTGAACGTGCACTTGAACCTGTGATTCCGAATGAGAACGATTTCCCTTATACAATTCGCCTTGTATCCGAAGTGTTAGAATCAAATGGTTCAACTTCACAAGCGAGTATTTGTGCAAGTACATTAGCAATGATGGATGCAGGCGTACCGATTAAAGCACCAGTTGCAGGTATTGCAATGGGTCTAGTTAAACAAGGGGAACATGTATCTGTTCTAACTGATATTCAAGGTATGGAAGACGCGCTAGGTGATATGGACTTTAAAGTAGCTGGTACGCGTGAAGGCGTAACTGCACTACAAATGGATATTAAAATTGACGGTATCAATCGTGATGTACTTAAAGAAGCACTAGCACAAGCAAAAAGTGGTCGGATGCATATTTTAGATAACATGCTTTCGGCAATTGCTGAGTCACGTAAAGAGCTTTCTACGTATGCACCTAAAATCATGACAATGAAAATTAACCCTGATAAAATCCGTGATGTCATTGGACCTAGTGGGAAGATGATTAACAAAATCATTGAAGAAACAGGAGTTAAGATTGATATTGAACAAGACGGTACTGTGTACATTTCTTCAGTGGATATGGCTATGAATGAAAAGGCTCGCTCTATTATTGAAGATATCATTCGAGAAGTAGAAGTTGGGCAGACGTATTTAGGGAAAGTAAAACGAATTGAAAAATTCGGTGCTTTTGTTGAGCTTTTTAAAGGAAAAGATGGCTTAGTTCATATTTCTCAACTAGCTGAAGAACGTATTGAAAAGGTAGAGGACGTTATTAAGTTAGGTGATGAAATCCTTGTTCGTGTAACAGAAATAGATAATCAAGGAAGAGTCAATTTATCACGTAAAGTGATCCTGAAAGAAGAAAAGGAACGTCAACAGCAAGCACAAAAGTAATATAGCATGTTCAAAAAGAGACTGGGGATTATACCTAGTCTCCTTTTGCGTTCTAACCTGTCCTCTTCTAGCATACAATCGGACTAGAGGAGGGACTGGTGAATGAAGAAAAAGGTTGTTCACGTAAGTGTGTTTTGTATTATTGTGATTCTATCTATTGGCGCTGTTCAAAATCCATTTTCAATAAACTATATTAGTGAATTAAAACGTGACAGTCAGATGGTTTTAAAAGAACAGGACTCTCTTTACGAAGAAATAGTAGCAAGGGCTGAATCATATTTAGAGCCAGCAATAGATGCAAGAATAGATAGAGTGTGGAAGGCCGTTCCTGGGTATAATGGTGTAGAGGTTGACGTAGAAGCCTCCTATGATAAGATGAAGAAGCTTGATACCTTTGATGAGAAAAGGATCGTCTTTAGCCAAACTAGCCCAAATGTTCATCTCGATGATTTACCGCCAACACCTATTTATAAAGGGAATGAACATAAGCCAGTAGTTACATTTTTAGTAAATGTAGCTTGGGGAAATGAATATTTACCTGAGATGTTAAAAACATTAAAGAAACATGAACTACATACAACATTTTTTTTAGATGGTTCATGGGTCAAGAACAATCCGAACCTTGCGAAGATGCTCGTTGAAGAAGGACACGAAATTGGAAATCACGCCTATTCTCACCCAGATATGAGTAAATTAACAGCAGAACGAATAGACGAAGAAATACAAAAAACAAATTCTGTCATAGAAGCAACAATAGATGTTACACCTAAATGGTTTGCTCCTCCGAGTGGTAGCTACAATCAAGCAGTCGTTGACCTTGCCGATAAACAGGGGATGAAGACAGTATTGTGGTCTGTTGATACTATTGATTGGAGAAAGCCGAATCCAACGGAAATGGTTGAACGTGTGCTGTCAAAAGTTCACAATGGAGCTATGATTTTAATGCATCCAACAGAACCAACGTCCAAAGGACTTGATCAGTTAATTACCGGAATACAGGATAAAGGATATAAAATTGGAACTGTATCTGAAGTGTTATCGGAAGAGCGAGTCACCTTAGGTGTAACCCTTGATGACAATAGGGGGATTCAGAGTGGTAACTAGAATTGAATTAGATAATGGTGTACGTATTTTAGCAGAGAATATTTCAACAGTTCGTTCCGTTTCGATAGGAGTTTGGGTAGGAACGGGATCAAGGTTTGAAAAGAAAGAAGAAAACGGAATTTCACATTTTTTGGAGCATATGTTCTTTAAAGGAACAAAGACAAGGACAGCTGCTGAAATTGCAGAGTCGTTTGATCGAATTGGCGGTCAAGTTAACGCCTTTACATCAAAAGAATATACTTGTTATTATGCAAAGGTTCTTGATGATCATGCAGAATATGCGGTTGATGTTTTAGCTGATATGTTCTTTGATTCTGTTTTTGATGAAACGGAGCTTCAAAAAGAAAAGAATGTTGTGTTTGAGGAAATAAAAATGGTAGATGATACACCAGATGATATTGTTCACGACTTATTAAGTGAAGCAACCTATGGCAGTCATGCCCTCGGATATCCAATCCTTGGTACGGTCGATACACTTGAGACTTTCAATGGAGATTCATTACGAGAGTATATGTCGAGGTTTTACACGGGAGATCATGTTGTCATTTCAATTGCAGGAAATATTACAGATGAAGTTATAGAGCAATTAAAAGAAACATTTTCGAAAGTTGAACCAACATCTTATCAACACCAGAACGAAGTACCAGCCTTTTTGGCGAACACGATCGTTCGCAAAAAAGAAACAGAACAGGCGCATCTTTGTCTTGGTTATCCCGGCCTAGCCATTGGAGAAAAAAATGTATATGCACTTGTGTTATTAAATAATTTACTGGGCGGGAGTATGAGTAGTCGATTGTTTCAAGAAATTCGTGAAAAAAGAGGTCTATGCTACTCAGTCTTTTCTTATCATTCTTCGTACCAGGATAGTGGAATGTTAACGATCTATGCTGCCACAGCTCATAACCAATTAGAAGATTTAACAAAAGCATTGCAAGAAACAGCTTATACATTAGCAAGTACAGGTATGACAGAGAAAGAACTCAAGAATGGAAAAGAACAACTGAAAGGTAGCTTAATGTTAAGCTTAGAAAGTACGAATAGTCGTATGAGTCGAAACGGCAAAAATGAACTATTACTAAAAAAACACCGTTCTTTAGATGATATTGTAGAAGAAATTGATGAAGTGACAATCTCACAAGTTAATCAATTAGCTGCTTCGCTCCTTCAGGGAACGCCTTCTGTTTCATTGATAAACGCTTCTGGTGAGCTTCCGACGGTGCTTGAATAAATTTTCTATAAAAGGACCTAGCAGCTCATAGTCGTTTCCCAAAAAACCAGTCTTATCTAAAAAAGGCTGGTCTTTTTTAGTGTTTCTGCTCATACGCTTACTACTATAGAGGGACGAGGAGGTAATCTAATGAGACTTAGTGAAATTAGCAGCAAAGAAATTATAGATTATCAAAAAGGAGAAAGGTTAGGGATTTTAGGCCAAACTGATTTATTGGTAAATGAAGAAACTGGTGAAATCGAGGCATTTATTATTCCAACAATGAAGTGGTTTGGGTTCGGAAAAAAAGATAAGGAAGTCACGGTATACTGGGAGCAAGTTAAAAAAATTGGTGAAGATATGATTATTATCAATCTTGATCAGTTTGAATAATGAAAAAGTGATTCATTAAGCCCTCTTTAACAGGAGGGTTTTTTTATGTAAATGAGCATGTGAATCCAAATTATCATTTCAATGAGCAACTAGGTACCTTTGTTAAAGAATGATAATCACCTATCGATTACATAGTACATATGCTATGGTGAATCGTTGCTGTTCATCCTTAGCTCAGAGGAAGAGGGATATTTGTTGTCGCTTGTGTGATAGAGGTTTTTGTTACTCGTTAAGGCGTAATTTCTCTTTCTTAAGCGGCCTGCGATGATGATCAGATTCGCATGAATGAAAGGAGAACAAGAACAATGTTAACAGACAAACATGTAGCAATTATTGGAGGAGATGCACGACAACTAGAAATCATCAGAAAGCTTTCTACGTTAGATGCCAAGATTTCTATGGTAGGGTTTGATCAGCTAAATGATGGTTTCATTGGTGCATCAAAGCAAACGATGGATGGCATTGATTGGTCAACTGTTGACGCTATTTTGCTCCCGGTAAGTGGAATGAGTACTGATGGAAAAATTGATACTGTATTTTCTAATGAGGCACTGGAATTGAAAACAGAACAATTGAATAAAACACCAGAGCATTGTGTGATTTATTCGGGGATTAGCAATGAATTTCTTGACGAATGTGTGGAGAAATCCAACCGTTCCTTAGTTAAGTTAATGGAACGTGATGATGTTGCTATTTACAACTCAATTCCAACAGCAGAAGGTACAGTCATGATGGCGATTCAACATACCGATATAACGATTCATCGGGCTAAAGTAGCGGTTCTAGGATTAGGTAGAGTGGGTATGTCAGTAGCAAGAACGTTTAGTGCTTTAGGCGCAGATGTGAAAGTGGGTGCTTATGAATCTCATCAATTAGCAAGAATTACTGAAATGGGATTAACTCCGTTTCACACAGATAACGTAAAAGAAGAGCTTAAGGATGTTGATTTATGCATTAACACGATACCAGCACTCATCATTTCAGCAAAGGTATTAGCAGAAATGCCTCTTCATACTCTCATTATTGATTTAGCCTCAAAGCCAGGTGGAACAGACTTTCGTTATGCAGAAAAACGGGGAATGAAGGCGTTACTTGCTCCAGGCTTACCAGGTATCGTAGCTCCAAAAACAGCCGGACAAATATTAGCTGACGTTCTAGCGGAGTTGTTAACAAACGAAGCTACCAATTAGGAGGAGGATGAATCATGTCATTAAAAGGAAAGCATATTGGATTTGGGTTAACAGGATCACATTGTACGTATGACGCAGTACTGCCAGAAATGGAGAAGTTAGTTAAGTTAGGTGCAAAAGTAACGCCATTTGTTTCATATACCGTACAAACAACAGATACAAAATTTGGTGAAAGTGCAAATTGGCTGAAAAAAATTCAAGAAATTACGTCAGAACCTATTGTTGATTCGATTGTCAAAGCAGAACCGTTTGGACCAAAAACACCATTAGATTGTATGGTAATTGCTCCTTTAACTGGAAACTCAACGAGTAAACTAGCTAATGCGTTAACAGATTCACCTGTCTTAATGGGGGCAAAAGCAACTCTTCGAAGTGGGAATCCAGTTGTACTAGGAATTTCTACTAATGATGCACTAGGTTTAAACGGTGTAAATATTATGAGATTGATGGCAACAAAAAATATATATTTTATTCCGTATGGTCAAGATGATCCTGTCAAAAAGCCTAACTCGTTAGTAGCCAGAATGGGAGCATTAGTGGATACGGTTGAGTCTGCAATAGCTGGCAAGCAATATCAGCCTGTCCTAGTTGAAAAATTCAGAGATTAAGACAATCGCGTAGTTGCACAAATGAAATATTTCCCTTAAAGTTTAATAGAGAAAACAAGAGATACAAACTAATTCGGATATGCTATAATCATTCCATCTTAGTGAAAAAAACTCTATTAAAATGCAAGTAAATGAGGGGAGATTATCAAGATGTCAAGTTATCATGTAGCCGTAGTCGGCGCAACAGGTGCAGTAGGGCAACAAATGCTAAAAACTTTAGAGGAAAGAGATTTTCCAATTGCTAGTTTGAAACTATTATCTTCAAAACGTTCTGCAGGTAAAGTCTTAACTTTTAAAGGGAATGAATATACAGTGGAAGAAGCAACACCTGAAGCTTTTGAAGGTGTTCAAATTGCGTTATTTTCAGCAGGGGGTTCTGTCTCAAAGGCATTAGCACCAGAAGCTGTTAAGCGTGGGGCGATTGTTGTTGACAATACAAGTGCTTTTAGAATGGATCCAACTGTTCCACTTGTCGTTCCAGAAGTAAATGAAGAAGCACTACGTAATCATAATGGTATTATTGCCAATCCGAATTGTTCAACTATTCAAATGGTTGTGGCATTAGAGCCTATCCGTGAAAAATATGGACTAAAAAAGGTTGTTGTTTCAACTTATCAAGCTGTCTCTGGAGCAGGACTTGAGGCAATTGAAGAAATGAAGCAACAAACAAGAGATATTTTAGACGGGAATGAGTTTACACCTGAGATTTTGCCAGTAGGTGGAGACAAAAAGCACTTTCAAATTGCATTCAATGCGATTCCTCAAATTGATTTATTTCAAGACAATGGTTATACATTCGAGGAAATGAAAATGATAAATGAAACTAAGAAAATAATGGAAATGGCAGAGCTTGAAGTTGCTGCAACTTGTGTCCGTCTTCCAGTTGAAACAGGGCACTCGGAATCAGTTTATATTGAAACAGAAAAAGGCGGGGCAACAATTGCTGATGTGAAAGAGCTTCTTGCATCTGCTCCTGGAGTTACTTTACAAGATGATCCAGCAAATCAACTATATCCACTTGCTTCAGAATGTGTAGGAAAGAACGATGTATTTGTTGGACGTATTCGTCATGACCTTGATCGTGATAACGGATATCATATGTGGATCGTTTCAGATAACTTACTAAAAGGTGCAGCATGGAATTCAGTTCAAATTGCTGAAAGTCTTGTGAAGTTAGGTCTCTTATCGTAAATAAGAAGGTGTCATATGAAAATTATTGTTCAGAAGTTTGGTGGCACATCTGTTAGAGATAACAGCAGTAGGTTGCTAGCAGCAAACCATGTTAAGAAAGCTGTTGAAGATGGCTACAAGGTCATTGTTGTTGTATCTGCAATGGGGCGTAAGGGCGAACCGTATGCAACCGACACATTGCTTGGACTGATTAATCAAAAGCAGCTACCAAAGCGGGAGCAAGACCTCCTTGTTTCTTGTGGTGAAGTGATTTCGTCTGTTGTTTTTTCAGATCTATTGCAAGGCATGGGCCTTAATTCGATCGCATTTACGGGTGCGCAAGCAGGATTTCGAACGAATGAAGATTTCGCTAATGCAAAGATCATTGATATGAAATGCGATATTGTGAAAAAGCAACTTGAAACAAGTGATGTCGTGGTCGTCGCTGGTTTTCAAGGGCAAACGTTCAATGGAGAGGTCACAACACTTGGTAGAGGTGGAAGTGATACATCAGCAACTGCTTTAGGGGCAGCGTTGGAAGCTGAGTGGGTAGATATTTTTACAGATGTAGAAGGTGTTATGACGGCAGATCCTCGTATAGTAGAAGATGCACGTGCACTTGATGCTATGTCATATGAAGAGATTTGTAATATGGCTTATCAAGGCGCTAAAGTTATTCATCCAAGAGCTGTAGAGGTTGCTATGCAAGCTAGAATTCCCATTCGAGTAAGGTCTACTTATTCGGGGGGAGAAGGTACTCTTGTGACTGCTAAAATCGCCAAGCCGCAGACTGAAGTGAAGGACCGCGTTATCACCGGCATTGCGAACTTAGCGAATGTAGCCCAAATTAAAGTATTCGCTAAAGATGGGGAATACAAATTACAAGAAAAGGTATTTAAAGCAATGGCAGCTGCTCAAATAAGTGTCGATTTTATTAATATCAACCTAAGAGGAGTCTGCTATACAGTAATGGAGGATGTAGCTGACAAGGCAATAGATATTCTTCATCAATTAGGATATGAACCAGAAGTGATGAGGAATTGTGCAAAAGTGTCAGCGGTAGGAGCTGGAATGAGTGGCGTTCCTGGTGTTACTGCAAAAATCGTGAGTGCATTATCCGAGCAAAACATTCAAATACTTCAATCAGCTGATTCTCATACAACAATTTGGGTCTTAGTAAAAGAACAAGATATGGTTAAAGCAGTTAATGCACTCCATCATATGTTTCAACTTGAACAGGTAGGGAAACAACAAGAAGAAACCCCTTAGAAATCCCTTACAAGGAGTTGTGTGTTATGAACTTTGGCCATATTTTGACTGCAATGGTAACTCCTTTTAACCAAGAAGGTTTAATTGATAAAGAGCGAACAAAGGAGTTACTAGACTATTTAATAACTCATGGTACTGATGCGTTAGTTGTAGCAGGGACAACAGGAGAATCTCCGACACTAACAACGAAAGAAAAATTAGAGCTATTCCAATTATGTGTTGAATATGTTGATAATAGAGTTCCGATTATTGCCGGAACGGGGAGTAACAATACGCAAAGCTCAATTGAGTTAACAAAAAAAGCAACAGATATTGGTGTGGATGGTGTAATGCTTGTTGCTCCTTATTACAACAAACCATCACAACAAGGCATGTATGAGCATTTCAAAAAAATTGCTGAAGCAACTCCTCTTCCAGTCATGCTTTATAATGTGCCAGGGAGAACAGGAGTACAGATTGAAGCTGATACGACAATTGCTCTATCAAAGGTGGAAAACATCGTCGCTATTAAAGAAGCTAGCGGTGATTTAGAGCAAATGTCAGCGATTATTACAGCTACAGATATAGACTTTCTGCTCTATACAGGTGATGATGCTAATACGCTTCCGGCTGTTGCGATTGGGGCACATGGGGTTGTTTCGGTAGCATCTCATCTGATTGGTAATGAGATGAAAGAGATGTTAAAACTATATAAAGATGGGGAAGTTGAGGATGCCGCTAGTCTTCACCGTGCATTATTACCAACGATGAAAGCAATGTTTGTTGCACCAAACCCCACTTGTGTTAAATATGCTCTTAAGACTATTGGAATTGATGTTGGAGGAGTACGACTTCCGCTCACGTCTCTTTCTTATGACCAACAACAATTTGTAATACAAACGTTACAGAAAAAAAGCTAATCCATTATATAATGGGTTAGCTTTTTTTAGGTAAATAAGAGGATGTGCGACTTTATGTATTGGAATTGTTTCCTTTTACCTATTTGACTAACTTTTATCTAATTTTTCTTTGCCTTCCCAAATTAGGAAGTTCAGTCTTGTTTTTCAATTCCTCGATAAGGTATACTAAATGTAATTGATTTGTTCGGGTTGTATAGGATCGTCTTTACGATCATCTGTTATTTTAGCGAATAGTTTATCATCTACGCCAAGGGTGAGCGAACGGAAGTAACATTAAAAAATAATAATATAAAACAAAACAAATTCGGTTAGAGATTCGTTTAGTAGGAGGAACGTCCATTGTCAAAAGAAAATATAGAGAAAGTACGTGTGTTTGCCTTAGGTGGAGTCGGTGAAATAGGTAAAAACATGTACGTAGTTGAAGTAGATGAAGACATCCTTGTTGTTGATGCTGGTTTAATGTTTCCAGATGATGACATGTTAGGTGTTGATATTGTTATTCCAGATGTTTCATACCTTGTTGAAAATGCCGAGCGTGTGCAGGGAATATTTTTAACTCATGGTCATGAAGATCATATTGGTGGCTTATCTTACGTATTAAAGAAAATAAATGTCCCAGTTTACGGGACCAAACTAACCCTTGGCCTAGTAGAAGAAAAGTTAAAAGAAGCAGGTATCATCCGTCATACGACGTTAAGGTTAATTGATGAAAATTCACGTCTTACCATTGGATCTACATCAGTGTCATTTTTCCGTACAAATCACAGTATTCCAGATTCAGTTGGTATATGTTTTGAAACTTCTCAAGGAGCTGTCGTTCATACAGGAGATTTTAAATTTGATCAAACTCCCGTTGATGGCAAACAAGCAGACATTGGAAAAATGGCTGCAATAGGGGAACGTGGTGTTCTTTGTTTATTATCCGATAGCACAAATGCAGAACGCCCAGGTATTACAAAGTCTGAAACAGAGGTAGGCAAAGGAATATCTGAAGTCTTTGGAAAAACTGAAGGACGTATTATTGTCACGACATTTGCTTCAAACGTTCATCGGATTCAGCAAGTAATCGAAGCTTCAATCAGAACGAAAAGAAAGCTTGTTGTTGTTGGGAAAAGTATGATCCGTGTTATAACAATTGCTACTAGATTAGGGTATATTGAAGCACCGAAAGAGTTGTTTATCGAAATTGATGAGATTAGAAAATATCGTGATCAGCAACTAGCGATTTTAACAACTGGTAGTCAAGGAGAACCGATGTCTGCTCTAACACGTATGGCTAAAGGAGCTCATCGTCAAATTACAATTACTGAAGAAGATACAGTTATTATTGCAGCTTCAGCCATACCTGGTAATGAAAAATCAGTTTCAGCAATCATTGATAAATTGCACCGTATTGGCGCAGAAGTTGTCTATGGTCAAGCTAAGGTGCACGCATCTGGACACGGTAGTCAAGAAGAGTTAAAGCTAATGCTAAACTTAATGAAGCCTAAATACTTTGTTCCTATTCATGGAGAATTTCGGATGCAACATGCCCATCGTGACCTTGCTGTACAAACAGGGACGGCACCAGAAAATATTTTTCTTGTTGATAAAGGCGAAGTTGTTGAGTTTACAAATGGACAGGCTCGAAAAACAGGTAAGGTTCCATCTGGGAATGTGTTGATTGATGGATTAGGTGTAGGAGACGTTGGAAATATTGTCCTTAGAGATCGCCGTTTGCTTTCAAAGGATGGTATTTTAGTGGTTGTTGTCACGTTAAATAAGAAAACGGGTGACTTTGTATCTGGGCCTAACATTATTTCACGTGGGTTTGTTTACGTACGTGAATCAGAGAAGTTACTAGAAGATGCAAATGAACTAGTTGGTGTTATTCTAAAGAAGTGCGTCAGTGAAAATGTAAATGAATGGTCTTCTTTAAAAAGCAGTGTAAGAGAAGGGTTGAGCCGTTTTTTATTTGAAAAAACAAAAAGACGTCCAATGATCTTACCAATTATAATGGAAGTATAAAAAAGAAGGCGTAGGCGTCTTTCATAAAACTTTCTTTTAAGAAAAACCGCACATATTAGTGCGGTTTTTTTTAATTTAAAAGTCCACCTATAAAATAATCCTTTAACAAATTTGCTTCTCTTTTTTTGGATGATAAAGTGATAACCGGATCATACTACTTCTAGATATGTAAAAGGAGGAAGTTGTTGATGACAATGGAAAACCCGAACCCTGAACAGCAACCAGCACCTGCACCACAAAAAGATCAAAAAAACTCAGGTATCATTGAAAAAATACAAGAACTAGGTCAAACAAATGTTCCAGATATGGGACATTCAAATATTCATTGTATGACAGTGGTAGGACAAATTGAAGGACATATGCAACTCCCGCCACAAAACAAAACGACGAAATATGAACATATTATTCCACAACTTGTTGCAATTGAGCAAAACCCGAAAATTGAAGGTCTACTTCTAGTTCTTAATACGGTTGGAGGAGACGTAGAAGCGGGACTCGCGATTTCAGAAATGATTGCATCAATGTCAAAGCCGTCTGTTACGCTTGTATTAGGTGGTGGACACTCTATTGGTGTACCCATTGCAGTAGCAGCTAATTATTCTTTTATTGCTGAAACCGCAACAATGACGATCCACCCAGTTCGTTTGACAGGTTTGGTCATAGGTGTTTCACAGACATTTGAATATCTCGATAAAATGCAAGAACGTGTGATTAGCTTTGTAACAAGAAATTCATCAATCTCTGAAGAGAAATTTAAAGAGTTAATGCTCTCAAAAGGAAATCTGACTCGTGATATTGGTACAAATGTAGTTGGAACAGATGCAGTGGAATATGGGTTAATTAATGAAGTTGGCGGAATCGGACCAGCATTAAAAAAATTAAATGAATTAATTGATCAAAATAAGCCAAATTTTGAAGGAGATGTGGTTCAATGATTCTCTATACGATGATGCCACATGAAATGATTTTCCCGGAGGAGGATCAAAACTTTACGCAACAGCAAGTGATTTCTTGTGAAGCAGGGCATCTAGTCGTGGAACAGGTTAACCATAGTCAATTTCGTGTTGTTCGCCTAATTAGTGGAAATGCCATGAATTATTTAGATGATAAATATGCACCAGGATCGATCATTCAAGCAAAACCTCAACTTTAGCTATGTAGAGAGTGTTTGTCTTATGCTATAATTAATTTCATCCAAGCATGGTCGAAGCAGCCAATTTTGGCTGCTTTTTAAAATGTGATGGTAAGATATAGTAGTAAAGGGTGAAATGTATGGCAAGGCGAAAGAAAAAAAGAAAAACCGAGTGGAAATCACAGCTAACGTATGAATTGATCGGTCTCGGCTTACTAGTCATTGCCGTCGTTACATTTGCACGATTAGGGACAGTAGGAGAAACGTTTGTCCGACTATTTCGTTTTTTTCTCGGCGAATGGTTTGTCGTGCTGGCAATCGGACTATTAGTTGTTTCACTGTATATCATGATAAAACGACAAAATCCGAAACTTTGGACAAGAAGACTTTCAGGATTGTATGTAACGATCCTTTCATTTGTGTTATTTAGTCATGTTGGACTCTTTCATCAACTAAGTGCCAGAGAAGGATTTCAAGATCAATCGGTCATCCGGAATACTTGGAACCTATTTTGGATGGAAATGAGAGGTGAAACTCCACCTTCTGATTTAGGTGGTGGGATGGTTGGATCGCTTGCGTTTGCGGTTAGCCACTTCTTATTTGCCGAGATGGGTACATACTTTTTATGCTTCATTCTTTTTATCATTGGGTTTATCTTAATGACAGGGAAATCTCTATCTGAATTAGTAGGTAAAGGTTTTAGAAGATTTTATTTATTTGTAATTGATACATTTAGTAGTCTACTAGAAGAAATAAGGCTTGTTCGCCAAAAGGCAAAGGAACGGATAGTAGAAGAGAGAGAAGCTCAGCGTGCTAGAAAGAAAGAACGGGAAGCAGAAAAGCAACAATCGAGTGCACCAGTAGCTTCTGAAGAGGGAACGGAAGAAATTGAGCCGGAAATTGTTGATTTCACTCAAAAGGCATACAGAACTCCAGCCGAAGAAAAGAAGCTGCCAACAAACCAAAAGGAAGAGCCGGAAACGGTAGAAGAAGTTCAAGTTCCTTTAGTGACCGCTCAAGAAACGAATGAGTCCTATAAGCTACCGAATGTTGACATTTTAAAGTTGCCAAATAATCCAAGTCAGACAAATGAAAAGAAACAACTAACGGCAAATGCAAGAAAACTTGAACAAACATTAGAAAGTTTTGGAGTGAAGGCGCGAGTATCAAAGGTGCATTTAGGTCCGGCTGTGACTAAGTATGAAGTAAACCCAAGTGTTGGGGTAAAAGTAAGTAAAATCGTAAACTTAGCTGATGATTTAGCACTGGCACTTGCAGCTAAAGATATTCGAATTGAAGCACCGATCCCAGGGAAATCAGCAATAGGTATTGAGGTGCCAAACCATGAGGTGGCGATCGTAACACTTAGAGAAGTACTCGATTCACCAGAATCTAATTCTGAGGAAAATGTATTAGCAGTTGGTCTTGGACGAGATATTTCTGGAGAACCGGTACTTGCACATTTGAATAAAATGCCACATTTACTCGTTGCTGGGGCAACAGGTAGTGGTAAGAGTGTATGTATTAATGGAATCATTACAAGTATCTTACTTAAAGCGAAGCCACACGAAGTAAAATTAATGATGATTGATCCAAAAATGGTTGAGTTGACCGTTTATAATGGAATTCCGCATTTGTTAACACCAGTTGTAACAGAACCGAAAAAAGCCTCTCAAGCGTTGAAGAAAGTCGTTGCAGAAATGGAGAGACGTTATGATTTATTCTCACATAGCGGAACGAGAAACATTGAAGGGTATAATGATCTTGTAAAGCGCCAAAATGAAACAGAAGAGGCAAAACAACCGACCTTGCCATATATAGTGGTCATCGTGGACGAGTTAGCAGATTTAATGATGGTTGCATCAGGAGACGTAGAAGACTCAATAGCTAGACTTGCACAGATGGCTCGTGCAGCAGGTATCCATATGATTATTGCTACACAGCGCCCATCAGTCGATGTGATCACCGGTGTTATTAAGGCGAACATTCCTTCAAGGATCGCATTTGGTGTTTCTTCGCAAATTGATTCTAGAACGATTTTAGATTCAGGCGGTGCGGAGAAACTGTTAGGGCGTGGGGATATGCTCTACATGCCAGTAGGAGCAACAAAACCAAAGAGATTACAAGGAGCATTCTTATCAGATGGTGAAGTTGAAGAAATAGTTGAATTTGTTATTTCACAACAAAAAGCTCAGTATCAAGAAGATATGACGCCTTCTGAAGAGCAAGTTGTGACTGGGAAAGTAGAAGATGATTTATATGATTCAGCTGTTGAATTAATAACAGAAATGAATACAGCCTCTGTTTCAATGTTACAAAGACGATTTAGAATTGGATATACAAGGGCTGCAAGGTTAATTGACGAGATGGAAGTTCGGGGAATCGTTGGGCCATATGAAGGTAGCAAACCTAGAGAAGTACTTATTGAAAAACCTAGAGAAGATGAGGCTTCTTCTTAAATGGAAAAGGGGAAAAGTAGAAGGGGTGGAGAGAGTGATCAGAGCAGACCACAGACCATTGTATTTACAAGTGATCGACCGTTTAAAAGAAGATATAGAGCAGAAAGTATATGACGAAGGCGAGAAATTACCTTCAGAATTCGAACTTTCTAAGATCCTCGGTGTAAGTCGAGCGACACTACGTGAAGCATTGCGTCTATTAGAAGAAGAAGGGGTTGTTGTACGCAGGCATGGAGTAGGTACGTTTGTTCATTCAAAACCCCTTTTCTCAGCAGGTATTGAAGAGTTATATAGTGTTACAGATATGATAGTAAAAGCAAAGATGAAACCTGGAACTATTTTCTTATCTTCGTCTGTTCAAGAAGCAACAGATGAGGATCGGCGGAAATTTAATAAAGATGAATTAACTGAAATCATGGAGATTGAGCGGGTAAGAACGGCTGACGGGTCACCTGTTGTCTACTGTTTAGACAAGATTCCAAACGATTTAGTGAAAAATCATTCTATCCATGAAACAAAATCAATTTTTCGTTTTTTAGAGGAGCTAGGTAGAACAATTACGTACGCTGTTACGTATATTGAGCCAATTGGTTATCACGAGCATGTTTCTGAAATCCTAGAATGTGAACCCGGCTCTTCGCTATTGTTATTGAAGCAAATGCACTATGATCAGTCAGAACAACCGTTGCTTTATTCATTAAATTATTTTCGTGCAGATAAATTTAAATTCCACGTAGTAAGAAAAAGAGTCTAAGCATAACATAAGCGTGATTGGTAAAAAGGAGATGATGGACTTGATTCAATTAGAGGAACGTATTCAAGAATTGAAAGGGTTAACGGTTCATACGGTAAGAACTGATAAATACAAAACCAATTCACTCATTTTGATGATGAGAGCACCATTAACTAAAGAAACGGTAGCCATGCGAGCCTTACTTCCTCACATTTTGCAAAATGGTACGGCTAACAGCCCAACGAGAAAACAGTTACGGGAACGATTAGATGATATGTATGGGGCTATGCTCTCTACGGATGTTCAAAAAAAAGGAGAAGAGCATGTTATTACCATTCGCTTAGATGTGGCAAATGAGCGTTTTTTATCTGATGCGACTCCTTTATTTGAACAAGCAATAGCATTGTTAGGAGAAATTGTGTTGCACCCTCATATTGAGAATGGTGCCTTTAGTCAAAGTGTAGTAGAAAGTGAAAAACGTTCACTTAAACAGAGAATTCAGTCAGTTTATGATGACAAAATGCGTTATGCAAATGTCAGAGTTACTGAGGAAATGTGTAAAGACGAACCATTTGCTCTTACTGCCTTTGGAACAGAAAGTGAAGTGGATTCGATTTCATCACAATCTATTTACGATTACTATCAAGAGATACTAAGTGCTGATCAATTTGATTTATATATGGTCGGAGCCATCGATTCAGAGCAAGCTGAGACGATCGTTGCAGAAAATTTTAAAACGCTTTCGACTAATAAAGAAGCGTCTCCTTTTCAAGCTTCTGCTAGCCCAGAGATAAAAGACGTACGTGTTGTCAATGAGGAGCAAGACGTAAAACAAGGGAAGCTCCATATGGGTTTTCGAACATATACGACATATGCAGATTCTGATTATGTTGCGATGCAAGTTTGTAACGGTCTTTATGGGGCTTTTTCTCATTCAAAATTGTTCATTAATGTTCGAGAGAAAGAAAGTTTGGCTTATTATGCAGCCTCAAGATTTGAAAGTCATAAGGGAATTATGATGGTTATGTCCGGCATTGAATTTTCTAAATACGATCGCGCTGTTGAAATTATTAAAGAGCAATTTGAAGCAATGAAGCAAGGTGATTTTACAGAAGCTGAAGTTGAACAGACGAAGGCTATGCTGAAAAATCAGCTTTTAGAAACAGCTGATGTTGCAAGAGGATTTGTTGAGTTGTCTTATCATCAAGTCGTAAGCGGGAAAAAACGGTCGATTGACGAATGGTTACAACAAATTGATGCAGTAACAAAAGAAGATATTGTCCAAGTTGCTAGGAAAGTAAAATTAGATACGATTTATTTCTTAAAAGGCAAGGAGGAAACAAAATGAAACCTGTTCAATTCTCACAAATAGACGAAACGCTTTATCATGAGAAGTTAGATAATGGATTAAATGTCTATATCTTGCCAAAAGAAGGGTTTAATAAAACATTTGCAACTTTTACAACGAAATATGGTTCGATTGATCAGCAATTTACTCCACTTGGAAAAGAACAGTCCATAAAGGTGCCAGATGGAATTGCTCATTTCCTTGAACATAAAATGTTTGAGGATGAAGAAGGGGACGTATTCCAAGATTTTAGTAAGCAAGGTGCTTCAGCCAATGCCTTTACAAGTTTTACTCGTACAGCATATTTATTCTCTAGTACGACAAATGTAGAAAATAACCTAAAAACATTACTTGATTTTGTTCAGCACCCATATTTTACTGAGGAAAGTGTTGAAAAGGAAAAAGGGATCATTAATCAGGAAATAACGATGTATGATGATAACCCTGACTGGCGTGCTTATTTTGGGGTGATTGAGAACATGTTCCATCACCATCCTGTCAAAATTGATATTGCTGGTACGATTGAGTCAATTTCAAATATTACAAAAGACTTACTTTATACGTGCTACGAAACTTTTTACCATCCTAGTAACATGCTCTTATTTGTTATAGGGCCAGTTGATCCTGAAAAAATTATGGAACAAGTCAAAGAAAATCAAGGAAATAAAGAGTTCTCTCAACCTGAAGAAATCAAACGATTCTTTGAAGAGGAACCAGAACAAGTAGACAAAGAAAAGAATGTCATTACGATGCCAGTTCAAACACCTAAATGCTTGGTCGGCTTTAAAGAAACTGGAGCAACGCGTCAAGGGGATGATTTGTTAAAGCGCGAATTATCGCTTAACATCTTACTTGACCTAATGTTTGGACAAAGTTCTGAAAATTATCAAACGTTATTTGATGAAGGACTTATTGACGATTCTTTCTCTTTTGATCATTCAGCAGAAGAAGGGTTCGGTTTCACCATTATAGGTGGAGATACGAAGCACCCTGATAAGCTTGCCTCCAAAATTAAAGAAATGATTGAGTCGTTTAAGCAAGTATCACTAACTGATGAACAAGTAACAAGAGCTATTAAAAAGAAGATTGGTTCGTTTTTACGTTCATTAAATTCACCAGAATATATTGCTAATCAATTTACACGTTATGAATTTAATAATATGAATTTGTTTGATGTCGTTTCCATGCTAGAGACCCTAACAGTAGACCATTTACAACAAGTGTTAGAAGATCATTTTCAATTTGAACGTTTCACCGTATGTCAAGTAAAGGCAGAAGGGTTTGAAGAATAGAATGAAACACATTTTAATTACTGGAGCATCTGGAGGGATTGGCGCAGCAATAGCAAGAGAGCTGGCATCTCCTAGCTGCTCTCTTTTTTTGCATTATTATCAAAATGTAGAAGCTGCGGAATATCTTGCAATAGAGTGTCAAAGAAAAGGAGCAAAAGTAACGCTTTTACAAGCCGATTTATCGAATAATAGAGGCGATGAACAGTTACTTAAGACGATCCCAAAAGAAGTTGCTTTTCATACAATTATACATAATGCAGGGGTGAGTCAAATTGGTCTTTTTACCGATGTGACCAATCAGCAAATGACAGAAATGTTGAATATTCATTTAGTAAATCCGATGAAAATTTCAAGAAGTTTGTTACCGAATATGATCCGCAAGCGCAAAGGGAAAATTATTATGATTTCTTCAATTTGGGGGTTAACAGGTGCATCTTGTGAAGTGATTTATTCCACTGCGAAAGGTGGAGTGAATAGCTTTGTAAAAGGTCTGGCAAAAGAATTGGCGCCTAGTAATATTCAAGTAAACGGGATAGCTCCTGGGGCAATAGAGACAAATATGCTTAGTGATCAAGGGATCGATTCTTTGGAAGAGTTAAAAGCTGATATTCCTGCTAACATACTGGGACAGCCAAGTGATGTTGCTCATGCGGTTGCCTTTCTTAGTTCAAGTCGAGCAAACTACATAAATGGTCATATTCTATCGATAAATGGTGCTTGGTATTGTTGAAAGTAAGTACAAAAAGGGAAAGGGCATCCCTTTTTGATTATTTGATTTGGGTTAATCAAGAGGTTGCGATGGCTCCACACGCTGCAAGCTTTTTATGAGAAGATCACTCATAAAAAGCTTAAAAGCCGGCAGCGGTTTCGCACATTGCTTAGAGTAAGTACAAAAAGGGAAAGGGCATCCCTTTTTGATTATTTGATTGGGTTAATCAAGAGGTTGCAATGGCTCCACACGCTGCAAGCTTTTTATGAGAAGATCACTCATAAAAAGCTTAAAAGCCGGCAGCGGTTCGCACATTGCTTAGAGTAAGTACAAAAAGGGAAAGGGCATCCCTTTTTGTACTTACTCTTTAAAAAACAAAAGAAACGATGAATATTATAGGTAGAATAAGAAAAAATAGAAGAGAAGTACATTATCAAGGAGGGTCTTACATGTCTGTACTTGACAACTGGGAACAATGGAAAGATTTCTTAGGTAGCCGTTTAAATCAAGCTGAAACTGAAGGAATGAGTCAAAATGTTGTGTCTGATGTCGCGTATCAAGTTGGTGAATATTTGGCTCAACAGGTCGATCCGAAAAATGAACAAGAGCGTGTCCTTGCAGAGCTGTGGAAAGTAGCTGATGAGCAAGAGCAACATGCAATTGCAAATATGATGGTGAAGCTTGTTCAAAACGAAGGTTAACATATGAGATAAAAAAACGCCGCATTTGCGGCGTTTTTTTATCTCATATGTTAGAAACACTTAGACCTATACATAATGGAAACATTTGTGAAGCAAACTACTCCTTGTAGATTTTTCACATAATTAAATTTAGTATGTCAACCTACAATTATTTCCGACAAAGTTCTTTCATTTATAATCAAAATCAATTATCATTGTAGAGAGAGAATCTATATTAGCCTAAGAAGATACTCAATCAGCTTAAAAGGGTGACGCGAATGGCTTTAAAAGAATGGTATTTAGAATATCAAATACATAAAAATCGACCTGGGCTCCTTGGTGATATTTCGTCTTTACTTGGGATGTTAGCGATTAACATCGTGACAATAAATGGTGTCGATAATATGCGACGTGGTATGTTAATTCGAAGCTCTAGTGATGATCAGGTAGCGAGGTTTAGAGCTATATTAGAAACCATTGAAGATATTTCCGTAATAAAAGTAAGGGAACCTAGACTACGTGACCGTCTTGCGATTAGGCACGGACGTTACATTGAACGTGATGCCGATGATAAGAAAACTTTTCGTTTTATTCGAACGGAGCTTGGGTTGCTTGTTGATTTTATGGCAGAACAATTTAAACGTGAAGGACATTTTTTAGTAGGAATTCGTGGTATGCCTCGTGTTGGAAAAACCGAATCAATTGTAGCAGCTAGTGTATGTGCCAATAAGAGATGGTCGTTTATTTCTTCGACTTTATTAAGACAAACGGTTCGCAGTCAATTGGCGGATGATGAAATGAGTGAAGATCATATTTTTATTATCGATGGAATCGTAACAACGATGCGATCGACGGAAAAACATCGTACTCTTGTTAGTGATATCATGAGATTACCTGCAGTAAAAGTGGTCGAGCATCCAGATATTTTTGTCCGTGAAACAGAATATGAATTAGAAGATTTTGACTGTATTATAGAACTAAGAAATGATGAGGGAGAGCAGATTACATACGAGGTAGTTGAATCAGGATTTTCCTCTTTTGATATAAGTTAAAGGTGTAGGTAGGTGTTAGGATTGTCAGAATTAGGTCAGCATTTAAAGGAACAACGTGAACAAAAGCAGCTCTCTTTAGAGGACCTTCAACGTACAACAAAAATTCAGAAACGATATTTAATTGCCATCGAAGAAGGGCGTTTTGATGCTTTGCCTGGAATTTTTTATGCGAGGGCGTTTGTCAAAACATATGCGGAAGCAATTGGACTTGATCCAGATCCGTTATTTGACCAATATAAAAATGAGCTTCCAAATCCACAACGTGAGGCTGTAACATTACCTTCAAGGACTGAACGTAGTAAACCGGCTTCAGCGCCCAAAAAAAGACCAAGAAAAGGATCCTTTCTACCTGCTTTAGTTGCTATTGTTTTTATAGCCATTATTATAGTGGGGATATGGCTAATGGCACAAGGAGGAGGAACCGGGGACGATGGTGCAGTTGCTCCAGATGACGGTGAAAATCTCGAAGCGGATTTTTCTGAATATGTAGGTGAAGATCCTGGTGTAGTGGAACCAGAATCAGATGAAGAAGAATCAAATGTTCCGGAAGAATTAGAGCAAGAAGAACATGAAGAACAAGAGGAGCAAGAAGAGGTTGAACCAGAGGTTACGCTTACTTTCAAAGAAAGCGTAGGGAATACGTCTTTTTTCGAATTAGAAAATGGTCAATTCTCGGATGTACGCATTGAATTAATTGGTAGATCCTATATTGATGTAAAAAATGCAAAAGGAAAAACCTTTTATAGTGGAACGCCATCTGAGGGGGATGAAGTTCCTCTAGATATCGAAGCTGAAGAACAAGTTATTTTTAATTTTGGAGCGTCACAGTTTGTAAATTTGTATATTAATGATAAACAATTAGAGTTTCCGTTAGATATAACTCATCAAAAGATTGATATTACTATTGTTAAGTCTTCAGAATAAGAGAGAACTCATACTCCCTTACATACTACCTTCAAACTTGAAGTAGTGGGTGAGGGAGCGAGTTCTTTTTTGTTTTTTGAAGATAAATTGGTTGAATTTATCAATTGTCAGTAATTGTGGTACAATATTAGGGGACTTGTTCAGTAAGGTCTGTTTTAACTTGATGACTTGTCTTATAGGTTTACTACATAAATTAGATATCATTGCTATGAAGGAAGGGAATTTTGTTGAATTTACCAAATAAAATAACTATCTCTCGAATTTTTCTAATTCCATTATTTATGATCTTTCTACTAGTCCCGTTTTCATTTGGTGACATTCAGTTTCTAGGTACGACAATTCCTCTTGCTCATTTCATCGGCGCTATTATATTTATTATAGCCTCTGCGACTGATTGGCTTGACGGCTACTATGCCAGAAAGCATAATCTTGTCACAAACTTAGGGAAGTTTCTTGATCCGCTCGCTGATAAATTGTTAATTACAGCTGCACTTATTGCTCTAGTAGAACTACAGCTTTTACCTGCTTGGATAGCTATTATCATAATAAGTCGAGAGTTTGCGGTTACGGGTATCCGTTTAGTTGCTGCGGCGGATGGAGATGTTATTGCGGCAAGTCAATTAGGTAAATTAAAAACAGTGAGTCAAATTGTTGCCATTTCTGCTTTGATGCTACATAATTGGCCATTTCAAGCGTTGTCGCTGCCATTTGATATGATCGCTATTTATGTTGCAACTTTCTTAACCATCGTTTCAGGGGTTGAGTACTTCCAAAAAAATCAACATGTGCTCTTAAAATCTAAATAGTAAAGTAGGCGGTAGATGTAATGAATGCTGAACTTATTTCTGTAGGATCTGAACTTTTACTTGGTCAAATCGTGAATACAAACGCAGCGTTTCTTTCTCAAGAGCTGGCCATCATAGGGGTAAATGTTTTTTATCAAACAACTGTAGGCGATAATGATAAAAGGCTTACTGAATCACTTAAACAAGCCATCTCTCGTTCTGATTTAATTATCATAACGGGGGGATTAGGGCCAACTAAAGATGATTTAACGAAAGAAGCAGTTGCTTCTTTAGCAGGGACAAAGTTAGTACATCATGAAAAATCATTACATAATATTGAATCTTATTTTAAAAAGCGCAATCGACAAATGTCCGATAATAATCGTAAACAGGCTCTGGTTATAGAGGGGAGTCGTGTTCTTAATAACGAGTACGGGATGGCACCTGGAATGATTGTTTCTATAGATGGTACTAGTATTGTTTTATTACCTGGACCACCGCAAGAAATGAAACCGATGTTTTTAAATGAGTTATTACCCGAGTTATCCAAGATGCTTGGCGAACAAACTTCTATTACATCTAGAGTTCTTCGTTTTTTTGATATTGGAGAGTCTCAATTGGAAACAGATCTATTGGATTTAATAGAAGCGCAAACAAATCCAACGATTGCTCCTTTAGCTAGTGAGGGAGAAGTGACATTAAGGCTCACTGTTAAACATGCAAGCGTAGCAGAACAGAAGCGATTGCTTGATGAAACAGAAGAACGTATTACAAACCGCGTTGGGCAGTACCTATATGGATATAATGATACGTCTCTTATGGAGCAACTCTTTTTGCAATTAAAAGAGAAACGCTGTACGATAGCTACAGCAGAAAGTTTTACTGGAGGGAAATTCTCAAGTATGCTGACTTCTTTTTCAGGGGTTTCTTCTGTTTTTCGCGGGGGATGTGTTTCTTACGCGACGGATGTGAAGGAAAATGTTCTGGGAGTGTCGAAAGAAGTAGTGACTAAGTTCGGGGTCATTAGCAAACAGTGTGCGCTTGAAATGGCAAGCTGTGCACAACAACAATATGATGCAGATGTTGCCATTAGCTTTACCGGTGTAGCCGGACCTGATAAACAAGAAGGCAAAGAAGCTGGCACAGTTTACATTGGGATTGCTGGACTTTCCCAAGAGCCATTTTGTTATGAATTGAATCTAGCCGGAAGACGAGAAGCCGTCAGAGACCGTGCTATTAAATATGGATGTTTTTATTTATTGAACGAAATGAAAAGGTGGAATAAAACAGAATGACAACGTATTTTAATGATTTCCAGATTTCAGACTCAATTAAACGGGCAATTAAAGACATGGGCTTTGAAGAGCCTTCGCCAATTCAAGAAAAGGCCATCCCTGTTATTTTAGAAGGTGGAGATGTAATTGGTCAGGCGCAAACAGGTACGGGGAAGACAGCTGCTTTTGGAATCCCAGTTGTAGATAAAGTTACGTCAGACCGTCATGTGCAGGCGCTCATTTTAACACCAACAAGAGAGTTGGCTATTCAAGTATCAGGTGAATTACAAAAAATATCTGTGCATAAATCAATTCGAACATTGCCTATTTATGGTGGGCAATCAATTGGCCATCAAATTCGAGCTCTAAAGCAAGGTGTGCAAGTAGTAATTGGAACGCCTGGGCGCATTCTCGATCACTTGCGTAGGAACACACTAAAGCTTGATCAAGTTCATACGGTGGTTCTTGATGAGGCCGATGAAATGCTCGATATGGGTTTTGTTGATGACATTGAATCGATTCTTCGTCAAGTGAATTCTGTCCGTCAAACCCTCCTTTTTTCTGCTACGATGCCTCCAGCTATTAAGAAGTTGTCGCGGAAATATATGACGGCGCCAAAAACGGTTACGATTAATAAAGGTGAGGTTACAGCACCACTAATTGACCAAATGTATTATAAAGTGTTAGAGCGTAATAAAATTGAATCACTTTGCAGAATTATTGATAGCGAAGATGTCGAGCTTGGTATTTTGTTTTGCCGCACTAAAAAAGGAGTAGCAGAGCTTGCTGAAGCTCTTCAAGCTCGAGGCTATTTAGCAGATGGGTTACATGGAGACCTTACACAATCACAGCGTGACGCTGTTATGAAGAAATTTCGGGATTCTTCGATCGAGTTCTTAATTGCAACTGATGTTGCTGCACGAGGTATTGATGTTGAGAATGTATCCCATGTTATTAATTATGATATACCACAAGATCCTGAGAGTTATGTTCACCGAATTGGTCGTACTGGTCGTGCTGGGCGTAAGGGACTTGCGCTAACACTTGTTACCCCTCGTGAAATGAAACATTTACGTTCGATTGAACAAGAAATTAAAATGAGCATTCCTTCTCAAGATGTACCGACAATTGAGGAAGTGGTTGTTAAGCAACAAGGATCATGGAAAAAATTGATTGCTGATACGATTGCAACTAGTGGCAAAGAAGACGAGTTGTTTGCTCCTCTTGTTGAGGAGGTACTAGCTGAATTTGCGGCAAGTGATGTTGTAACTGCTTTATTAAAAATGAACTTCTCTCCTGCGTCTACAACAGAGGAATCCGGATATAACTTTGGCGACACTGGTGGCGCCAAAGGAATGGTTCGATTCTTTATTAATGTAGGAAGAAATGTAAATATGACTCCAAAAGTGTTAGTCGAAGCTATCTCTGAGCTTGTGGGAATTCCTGGGAAAGCTGTTGGCAAAATTGATATTTTTGAGAACTTTACATTTGTTGAAGTTCCGGAAGAAGCGGCTCCATTTGTATATGAGGCACTCCGTTATTCGAGAATTAGTGGAGCGAGAGTGAATTTAGAACCAGCAAAGCCGCGTCCAAAACGTGAACCGCGCCGTACCCCAACACGTAGTTAGCCTCGAGATTCTATATTATGTAAAATGAAGTTTTAGAAGAGTCCATTTATTGATAGGACTCTTCTCATTTCTTTCCTCACGTAATGGTTTTCCTATTACTAGCAAGCGAATAAATGTTCGTAAAAACTATTGGCAAAAGCAAAAAAACAAGGTATGATAGAAAAGAACAAAACATAGATTCGCTTTTATAAAAATTTACAATACATTATTTTTTTAATAGAGGAGAGATTCATAATGAGTGATCGTAAAGCTGCTCTTGATATGGCGTTGCGTCAAATCGAAAAACAATTTGGTAAAGGGTCAATTATGAAGCTTGGAGAACAAGCTGAACAACGCGTCTCAACCGTTTCAAGTGGTGCTCTTGCACTGGATATTGCACTTGGAGTAGGTGGGTATCCAAAGGGGCGTGTTATTGAAGTATATGGCCCAGAATCATCAGGTAAGACAACTGTTACGTTACATGCGATTGCAGAGGTTCAACGTCAAGGGGGACAAGCTGCATTTATTGATGCAGAGCACGCACTTGATCCGGTTTACGCACAGAAATTAGGTGTGAATATTGATGAATTATTATTATCGCAGCCAGATACTGGTGAACAAGCATTAGAGATTGCTGAAGCTCTTGTACGCAGTGGAGCAGTAGATATGATTGTTATCGATAGTGTGGCAGCTCTTGTACCAAAAGCTGAGATTGAAGGTGACATGGGAGATAGCCATGTTGGCTTGCAGGCACGTCTTATGTCTCAGGCACTACGTAAGCTTTCAGGAGCAATCAATAAGTCAAAGACAATCGCGATTTTCATTAACCAAATTCGTGAAAAAGTAGGGGTTATGTTTGGCAACCCAGAAACAACACCAGGGGGACGTGCGCTTAAATTCTATTCTTCCGTTCGATTAGAAGTTCGTCGTGCAGAAACACTAAAGCAAGGAAATGACATGGTTGGAAACAAAACGAAGATTAAAGTAGTGAAAAATAAGGTAGCTCCTCCATTTAAGGTCGCTGAAGTGGATATCATGTACGGAGAAGGAATTTCTCGAGAAGGGTCGATTTTAGATATAGGATCTGATCTTGACATTGTCCAAAAGAGTGGCGCATGGTATTCCTTTAATGAGGAGCGTCTCGGTCAAGGACGCGAAAACTCGAAGCAGTTCTTAAAAGAAAATCCGAAAATCACTGAACAAATCGAAACGCTGATTCGAGATCACCATGGTTTAAATGGTGAAATTGAAGTAGCGGCAGCAACGGAAGAAGAATTTGAGGATGTTCCGTTCGATTTGAAATAAAATAAGTAAGAATAAGCACCTTGCGCAAGGTGCTTATTCTTTTCAGGTTAGAGGAGGTGTATGATGAAATTTTTGTACGTAACAGACACACATATACGTGGAACGACTCCGAAAAATCGTTTAGATGTTTATGTAGATACTCTAAAAGATAAATTAGAAGAAGTCATTACATTAGCAAATCAAGAAGATGTGGATGTCCTTTTACATGGTGGAGATGTATTTGATCGACCAGATTTATCTCCTAATGTAGTTGGTCAATTTGCGAAAATTTTTATGAAGGCGAACATGCCCATCTATGTGGTTGCAGGGAATCATGATACATTTGGTCACAATCCAGAAACAATCTCAAGAACGATGCTTGGGTTGATGGATTCATTTGGAGTTATGTCTGTGATAGACCAAACAAAGCCAGTTTTCATTGAAAAAGGTGGAAGTAAGGTTCAAATTAGTGGTCAACCATACCATTATGATTTAGACCAGCGAGACCCGAAATTAGATTATTATCCAACAAAAGATGCAAATGCCGATGTCCTGATTCACATTGTCCATAGTATGCTTGTTGAAAAAGCATTACCAGAAGGTGTACCACATACGCTTATTGATCATATTTGGGGGACGACCGCTGATATCATTTTGACAGGGCATTTTCATGGTGGCTTTGGGATTAAAGAACGAAATGGCAAATTTATGTGCAATCCAGGAGCATTATCACGTGTGAATAATCATTGGTCAGAAATCAGTAGGATGCCCAAAGTGATTATAGGAACAATAATAAATAAGAAAATTTCATTAAGAGAAGTGCACATTAAAAGTGCTAGAAAGGGAGAGGAAGTATTAGACCGATCATTTTTAGAAAAAGCGGTGCATCAGGAAGAGAAGTTACATAGTTTTGTTCAGCAAGTGAAAGAATCGGCGCAGTTTCATTCATTGAATATGAGCGATATTATATTAGAAATAGCTTCGTTGAAAAGTGTGGAAGACAAAGTGAAGCAAGAAGCATTGCGTAGGATGACAGTGATTGAAGAGGTATGGAAGGAAGGGGCGCATGAATAACATCAAAGCAGTAAGGTTGGAGAATTTTCAATCACATCTAGATACATATGTTGAATTTAGTGGCGGCTTAAATGTTATTGTTGGTCAGTCAGATAGTGGAAAGACTGCAATTTTACGTGGAATTCGTTGGGCTTTATATAATCAACCGAGAGGGTCAGATTTCATACGGGTTTCTGCAGATTTTGTCAGAGTCACCATTACATTTGATGATGAGACAGTGATTATTCGTGAACGGACGAGCTCTAAGAATCGCTATACTTTGCGAAAAAAGGGACAAGAAGAGTTGGTTCTTGAAGGGTTTGGAATCCATGTCCCTAAAGAGGTAATGGACGCTCATGGCATGTCTCACCTAAAAATTGATCATGACAACGACCTAATGATCCACCTTTCTCAACAATTAGATGGTCCTTTTTTATTAGAGCAAACGAGTTCGATTCGAGCAAAAACGCTAGGAAGAATTAGTGGTGCTCACTTTTTAGATATGGCTATAAGAGATACGACAAAAGATCTTTCTCAATTAAACATACGAATGAAACAAGAACAAGCAACAATTGATAAGCTACAAGATGAACTTCAACCTTTTTCACATTTAGATGAATTAAAAAATCAGTTGCTAGTTTCAGAAGAAAGAGTAGAGCAGCTTAAAAGATTGATAGTTAAAAGAGATAAACTAGCGATGATAAAAAAACAATGGGAACAATTGAAACAAGAAGAAGAGAAAGCGTTAATTCAAAAACAATTGGTAAAAGATGTTGATAATTGGCAGAACAAAGTCGGAAGTTTACAGACGATGGTTCAACGCTGTATTGTCTTGACTCAGAAACAAAAACGGACCAGAGAATTAAACCGCTCTATCGATATATGTCACACTTGGTTACAGAAAACTGAATATGTCAACAGAGCGTACGACCAATTTGAACAAATTAAGAATCAAGTATCCCTTTTAAAGGTATTACAGTCAAGAGTTATTGAGAAAAGACATTTAGATTATTCAGTAGAAGAGGAAAAGAAAAAAATATTCAAATCAACATTCATTGATCTAGTAGATGTTGCTACAGTAGATCAAATGAGGGAACGGCGTGAGAAACAGAAACGATTACGCCAACTAAAAGAACAAATACAAAGAAATAAAGAACAATTAAATCACGTAATGAGAGTTAGTAAGCAATTACCAGATGGAAATCAGCTCTTGAAGAAACATGACATAATTGCAAATACGTCAGAGCGATCCAAGAAACTCAAATCAATTCAAGCAAGGTTACTAGATTTTCAATCAAGATTGGAAGAAGGCAACCGCTTTATCAAAAAGCAAACGGAGGAACAAATCTGTGCAGAGCAACAATTACAACAAATGTTGTTTGCTGAAGGGACTTGCCCAACTTGCGGGCAAGAAATTTGTAAGCACGGGAATGATTAAGAAGGAGGGACTGTCATGAATGTTGAACAACAATTAACTCAAATCAAACAGGCAATCGAGAAAGCAAGAGATATGCGATACAGAGCAGAAGCAAAACTAGAAGAGTTAGAAAATCAAAAGAATAGACTCTTAGTAGAACTAGAAGAGCTTGGAGTACAGCCTGAAGAACTGGATCAAGAAATTAAAAGGCTTGAGCACGAAATTGATTTATCTTTGAAAGAGACATGGGATCTCATTCCAAAGGAATTGATTAAAGATGAGTAATCGATTAGCTCAAGTGAAACAACTTGAAGAGCGCTTGAAAAAAGCGAAAAATCAATGGACAAGACTTGACGCGAAACGAACGTTATTACAAGAACAATTAGCTGAAAAAATGCAAGAACTTGATTCTTATTTTGAGACGATTGATACGTATGAAAAGGCACGAGTTCTTTTGCAACAGTCAGCTGAGTATGCAAGAGAGCAAGCAAAGCAACAAATTGAGGCATTAGTTACAAACGCTCTCCAATATGTATTCGGTCCTTTGTTTTCTTTTCAAATTGAACTTGAAGAGCATGGAAACAAAGCTGTAGCAGAATTTTATGTAGTTTCTGAATACGAGGGGATAAAAGTAAAAACGAGACCGCAAGATTCACGTGGTGGTGGAGTTGTTGACATTGTGACACTTGCCCTACGAGTTGCGTTAATTGAAACCATTCAACCAAAAAGAGTTGGTCCATTGCTCTTAGATGAACCAGGCAAGCATGTGTCAGGAGATTATGTTCTCTATTTATATGAGTTCTTAAAGTCATTAAGTACGATGTTTAATAGACAAATTATCATGATTACCCATAATTATCACCTTGCCCAGTCAGGTGATTTAGCGTATGAAGTCGCTATCAAAGACGGGGTAAGTGAAGTCGCGAAAATTGACAACACTTGACATTGCCTAAAACGAGCTTTAAAATTAAGTAGAATGCGGTGAAGTTTTATGTCATATTTATTTTTTTCCGCGATCAAATGTAATATGCGTTTGTTTTTATAATGATGAAGAAAAGTATGACAAATTGAAAAACCAACAATTAGATAGCAAGAGGAGGTGAAAGAGTATGGAAATATTGATCATCTCCATTTTGCTTGTTGTCTCTGCAGGTATTGGTGCAGTTGTTGGATATCTTGTTCGAAAATCCATTGCAGAAGCGAAAATTTCAAGTGCGGAACATGCAGCGAAACAAATTGTTGAAGATGCGAAGCGCGATGCTGAGGCGAACAAAAAAGAGGCAATCCTAGAAATGAAGGATGAGGCTCATAAGATTCGTACGGAGGCAGAACGTGAAGTTCGTGAACGAAGAAATGAGATTCAAAAACAAGAGAATCGTTTGGTACAGAAAGAAGAGATTCTTGACCGGAAGAGTGAAACCTTAGATAAGAAAGAAGAGTCTTTGGATAAAAGGGAGGAATCTCTCACCAAAAAACAACGACAAATTGAAGAGATGGATAGCAAAGTGGAGGAAATCTTGAACAAGCAGAAAACGGAGCTTGAACGCATTTCTGGATTTTCTCGCGAAGAAGCTCGTGAAATTATTCGTAATGAGGCCGAACAAGAGATTGCTCATGAAACGGCTCTCCTTATTAAGGAACGAATGGCACAAGCAAAAGAAGAAGCTGATAAAAAGGCGAAAGAAATATTGTCTCTTGCAATTCAACGTTGTTCTGCTGATCACGTAGCAGAAACGACTGTTTCGGTTGTTAACTTACCTAACGATGAAATGAAAGGACGAATCATTGGTCGTGAAGGTCGAAACATCCGAGCGTTAGAGACATTAACAGGAATCGATTTAATTATTGATGATACGCCTGAAGCGGTTATTCTATCAGGATTTGATCCAATTCGTCGTGAAATAGCTCGTACAGCTCTAGAGAAACTTGTTCAAGATGGTCGTATCCATCCTGCTCGTATCGAAGAAATGGTCGATAAATCTCGTCGCGAAGTGGACGAAGCGATTAGAGAGTATGGTGAGCAAACAACATTTGAGATGGGAATTCATGGCTTACATCCAGATTTAATTAAAGTTCTCGGTCGACTGAAGTTTAGAACTAGTTATGGCCAAAATGTGTTAAAGCATTCAATGGAAGTAGCTCACTTAGCCGGGTTAATGGCTTCTGAATTAGGTGAAGATGTAAAACTTGCTAAACGTGCTGGACTACTTCACGATATTGGAAAAGCAATTGATCATGAAGTTGAAGGAAGCCACGTTGAAATAGGGGTAGAACTTGCAACGAAATATAAAGAACATCCAGTTGTAATTAATGCCATTGCATCTCATCATGGAGATACAGAATCAACATCTATTATCTCAACACTTGTCGCTGCAGCAGATGCCCTTTCAGCTGCAAGACCAGGTGCACGAAGAGAAACGCTAGAAACATACATTCGCCGTCTTGAAAAACTGGAGGAAATTTCAGAGTCTTTCGAAGGCGTTGAAAAGACTTATGCTATACAGGCTGGACGTGAAGTACGTATTATGGTTCGACCAGATGTTGTTGATGATACCCTTGCACATAAGCTTGCTCGGGATATTACGAAAAGAATTGAAGAAGAATTAGATTATCCAGGGCATATCCGTGTAACAGTTATTCGTGAAACACGAGCGGTTGAGTATGCAAAATAAAGTGGCGATTATCGCCACTTTATTTGTTTTACAGACGATATTCCAAAAGGACGGGTTTCCCTTTTGGAATATCGTCGACGCAATGAGCGGAGCCGCTACAATGTTTTAAGGGCGATGAGTGGTTTTCTCATAGGCCGCGTAGCGAGTGAGCCATTGCAAACACCCAAACCAAAAGGACGGGTTTCCCTTTTGGAATATCGTCGACGCAATTCATTTCCCTTACATACGTTATATTTACTTTTTGATACAAATTCAAACAATTATTTATATAAAGGAGTCAATATGAGAATTTTATTTATTGGTGATGTTGTTGGTGCACCGGGACGAAAAATGATAAAAGAATATACGATGAAGCTAAAACAATTATATAAACCTACAATTACAATTATTAATGGTGAAAATGCGGCTTCAGGAAAAGGGATTACAGAGAAGATTTATAAGGGATTTTTAGATGCTGGTGCACAAGTTGTGACACTTGGAAATCACTCATGGGATAATAGAGAAATCTTTGAATTTATTGATGATGCAAAAGCTCTTATTAGACCAGCTAATTACCCTGCTGGAGTACCAGGGAAAGGCTACACTCTGGTAAAATATAATGATATTGAGATCGCAGTTATTAATGCAATGGGACGTACGTTTTTACCTGCAATTGATTGTCCTTTTGAAAAAATTGATGAAATTTTAGAAGAGATACAAGGAAGAACTCCTTATATATTCGTTGATTTTCATGCGGAGGCTACAAGTGAAAAACAAGCAATGGGCTGGTATTTAGACGGTCGAGTTTCTGCGGTAGTTGGAACTCATACACATGTTCAAACCTCAGATGAACGCATATTACCAAAAGGTACGGCTTATTTAACCGATGTAGGTATGACGGGACCTTATGATGGCATACTTGGTGTTGAAAAAGAAGCTGTATTACACAAATTTTTAACGAATTTACCTGTGAGGTTTGAAGTAGCAGAGGGACGAGAACAATTAAGTGGGGTAATTATCGATATTAACCCGAAAACTGGTTTGGCTACATCAATCAAACGGATTCAGATTAATGAGGATCATCCGTTTTATACGTAAATTGTCAAGTAATTTTGCACTTTTAGGAATAAGGATAGGTTTTCTGAAATAAGATGAAATAGATTCACATCTTGTACGATTAGCAATCTGCTAATTGCACTGTTGAAAGCATGAAGACGATCGTAATCATGGACAGCCCACTTTTGGCATAAAGAGGAGGTACAAGAAATGGAAGTCTTAAAAGTTTCAGCAAAATCTACTCCCAATTCTGTTGCTGGTGCACTAGCTGGAGTAATTCGTGAACGAGGAGCAGCAGAAATTCAAGCAATTGGAGCAGGAGCGCTTAACCAGTCGATAAAAGCGATTGCGATTGCCCGAGGATTTGTTGCCCCGAGTGGAATTGATCTTGTTTGTATCCCGGCCTTCACAGATATTAAAATTGATGGAGAAGAACGGACGGCAATGAAAATAATTGTTGAGCCTAGATAATTAATAGGCAGCCGAAAGGAAACCTACTTGCAAAATGTAAGTAGGTCTTTTTGTGTTATGAAAAGCAAAATTGTGATTTCATTGTTTAAACATAACGTAGTATGAATAACATACATAATTTGGAAATTATAAGTAACATAACTCTCCATGAATGATACAGACTACGGAAAGGTCTTGCTTTTTCCTGTTAAAGGGACTATTATAATGACGTTTAAGATAAATAAAAATAATAAAATCGAGTAAGTCTAGTAACTTACTCGGAAATATGATAGAATTATATTAATTTTTACAATACGTGGTTTAAAGTTTATTAGACATGTAAGGGGTGGAGAGAGTGAGAGAACAATTATCATGGAAAGTTGGCGGGCAGCAAGGAGAAGGAATTGAAAGTACAGGTGAAATTTTTGCTTCTGCACTAAATCGCCTAGGCTATTATTTATATGGATATCGTCATTTTTCGTCACGTATTAAAGGTGGACATACAAATAATAAAATTCGTGTAAGCACAAAACCTTTAAATTCAATTTCTGATGATTTAAATATTCTTGTAGCTTTTGATCAAGAAACGATCGATGTCAATATTCATGAATTGCGTGCAGACGGCATTGTCATTGCTGATGCAAAGTTTAATCCTGTTGTCACAGAAGGATATGATGTACGTTTATATGCAGTTCCATTTACAGAAATCGCGACGGAACTTGGTACCTCATTAATGAAAAACATGGTTGCTGTTGGGGCGTCAAGTGCGATCCTTGGGTTAGATCCTACTTCTTATCAAGATGTTGTTGAAGATCTCTTTCTTAAAAAAGGCGTTTCTGTTGTCGAAAAGAATATGAAAGCAATTCAAGCAGGAGCAGATTATTTCCGTAATGAAGCTGGCGTAAATATGCCTGATTTATTGCTTGCTCCAGCCGACGGCAAGAAAAGAATGTTTATGATTGGAAATGATGCGATCGGAATGGGAGCTATAGCTGCAGGAAGTCGTTTTATGGCTGCGTACCCTATTACTCCAGCATCAGAAATCATGGAATACATGATTGATAAACTCCCTCAGTTTGGTGGTACGGTTATACAAACAGA
Organism: Halalkalibacter kiskunsagensis; assembly: GCF_037027555.1. Taxonomy (NCBI): domain Bacteria; kingdom Bacillati; phylum Bacillota; class Bacilli; order Caryophanales; family Bacillaceae; genus Halalkalibacter; species Halalkalibacter kiskunsagensis. The sequence continues at coordinate 70,265 of NZ_JAXBLX010000014.1, forward strand.
GGATGAAATTGCAGCTTGTACGATGGCAATTGGTGCGAACTATGCCGGTGTACGTTCGTTTACAGCGTCTGCTGGTCCTGGTCTGTCGTTAATGGCTGAAGCAATTGGTCTATCAGGAATGACGGAACAACCACTTGTCATTATGGATACACAACGTGGTGGTCCAAGTACTGGTCTTCCTACAAAACAAGAGCAATCTGATTTAATGGCAATGATTTATAGTACCCATGGGGATATCCCTAAAATAGTGATGGCGCCAAGTACAGTTGAAGAAGCGTTTTATGACACGGTGGAAGCCTTCAACCTTGCTGAGGAATTTCAATGCCCAGTTATCTTAGTAACGGACTTAGCGTTGTCATTAGGGAAGCAAACTGTGGAGCCACTTGATTATAATAAAATTGAAATTCGTCGTGGAGCCTTGCAGCAAGAAGGGGAAATTCCTGAGCGAGAAGATAAAGCTTACTATAAGCGTTATGAAGTGACCGACTCTGGAGTTTCAAATCGTGTGATTCCTGGAATGAAAAATGGAATTCATCACGTAACGGGTGTTGAGCACGATGAAACAGGGAAGCCTTCTGAGAGCCCAGAAAATCGTGTGAACCAAATGGATAAGCGTTTGCGTAAAGTAGCTGATTTACCTTCACTGTTTAATAATGCACTTTTTATCAATGCCAAGCATGAAGATGCTGACTTGCTTGTCATCGGAGTTAACTCAACTCGTGGAACGATTGAAGAAGCTATGCCAAGACTTGAAGCTGAAGGTGTCAAAGTGAATCATGCACATGTTCGGTTATTACATCCATTCCCAGCAGAGGAAATGAAAAAGCAAATTGCAAAAGCAAAAAAAGTAGTAGTTATTGAAAACAATGCGACTGCGCAATTGGCAAACATTATTAAAATGAATGTAGGCGACGTGAAAATTGAGAATGTACTAAAATATGACGGGAATCCGTTCTTACCTGGTGAACTACATCAAACATGTAAAGAATTATATCATGCAAGCAAGGAGTTGGTATTAGATGGCAACATTTAAGGATTTTCGTAATAAGGTAAAACCAAACTGGTGCCCTGGTTGCGGGGATTTCTCTGTTCAAGCAGCGATTCAACGTGCTGCTGGAAATGTTGGTCTAGAGCCAGATGATCTTGCTGTTGTCTCTGGTATTGGCTGTTCTGGCCGGATTTCAGGGTATATTAATTCATATGGTTTCCATGGTGTTCATGGACGTGCATTACCAATTGCTCAAGGTGTGAAGATGGCAAACCGTGATTTAACAGTCATTGCTTCTGGTGGCGATGGTGACGGATTTGCGATTGGGATGGGACATACGATTCATGCTATTCGTCGAAACATTGATGTTACGTACATCGTTATGGATAACCAAATTTATGGATTAACAAAAGGACAAACATCACCCCGAAGTGATGTAGGCTTTAAAACAAAGAGTACACCTGGCGGCTCTATTGAATCTTCATTAAATGTTATGGAGATGTCTTTAACAGCAGGTGCAACATTTGTAGCGCAAAGCTTTTCTAGTGACCTAAAAGAGCTTACATCTCTTATTGAACAAGGCATTAACCATAAAGGGTTCTCCCTCATTAACGTATTCAGTCCATGTGTAACGTTCAATAAAGTTAACACGTATGACTGGTTTAAGGAAAATATTACGAAGCTCGCTGATGTAGAGGAATATGATCCGTCTAATCGCATGAAAGCTATGCAAACACTGATGGAACATAATGGCCTTGTTACTGGTCTAATTTATCAAAACAAAGAGCAAAAATCATACCAAGAGCTAATTCCAACATATGACGAAAAACCACTAGCACATCAAGACCTACAACTTGATGAAGCGAAATTTAATGAACTAATGGCAGAATTTATGTAAGAGAAGGTTCAAAAAGGTCGATTTTTACCTTTTTGAACCTTCTCGAAACAATGAGCGGAACCGCTGCAGTATTTTAAGGCAACTAGGAGTGGGTTTCTCCTAGTTGCCGCGCAGCGAGAGGAGCCATTGTGCATCGAAGAGAAGCAAAAGAAATCAGTTCAAAAAGGTCGATTTTTACCTTTTTGAACCTTCTCGAAACAATGAGCGGAACCGCTGCAATTTTTTAAGCCTACTAGGAGTGGGTTTCTCCTAGTAGGCGAGCAGCGAGAGGAGCCATTGTACCTCGCCTTAAAAAGCAATAAAAAATTAGGTTCAAAAAGGTCGATTTTTACCTTTTTGAACTTACTTTTGAACAAAGTAGAAATCGACGCTTGCATAGTAGAGCGTCGATTTTTGCTTGTCTATAACATGTAAGAGAGTTGTAAAAAGATAGACAAACAAGATTCATTGAGTTTCTTGACAAATCCACGTATAATGTATGAAAGAAACGATGCAAAAAATCTCGCTCACTAAAAGTGGGCTTTCTGTTTGTTTGCTTGGAAAAGCTTGAAGGAAGGAGTTTTTATTAAATGAATGAAGAACAACGTCTAGGACGTTTAGGAAATACAAAGGAATCTGTTGAAACTACTGAAAAACAGAAAAAGGATTATAGCAAATACTTTGATCTTTCAAATGCAAAAATTATTTCAGAAGAAGAAAATAAAAAGGTGATTCGAATAGAAGGTCGAGAAATCTCAATCTATGACCAACCTGACTACAAGCAAGGAAAACGTCGTGGGAAAGAGGATGTACAAGTCTTACGTCCTGACAGTTTAATTCCTGAAGAAATGAAGGGCATTGGGAATGGAAAGAAATTTCTCATTCGTACGTATGGATGTCAAATGAACACGCATGATTCAGAAAATATGGCTGGATTATTGCTTGAAATGGGATTTGAAGCAACCGAAGAAACAACGGAGGCAGATGTAATTCTTTTAAATACTTGTGCGATTCGTGAAAATGCAGAAAACAAAGTGTTTGGTGAAATTGGTCACTTAAAAACATTGAAAGTAGAACGTCCAGAGCTGATTGTTGGAGTGTGTGGTTGTATGTCACAGGAAGAAAATGTCGTGAACCGCATCATGCAAAAACACCAGCATATCGACTTAATCTTTGGGACACACAATATTCATCGTTTACCTGAGCTTCTTAGAAATGCGTTATATGGTAAAGAGATGGTTATAGAAGTATGGTCAAAAGAAGGCGATATAGTTGAAAATATGCCACGAGCTCGCCAAGGGAAAACACTAGCATGGGTTAACATCATGTACGGTTGTGATAAGTTCTGTACGTATTGTATCGTGCCATACACACGTGGAAAAGAACGTAGTCGTCTTCCAGAAGATATTATCGCTGAAGTCCGTGATTTAGCAAGACAAGGCTATAAAGAGATTACACTGCTAGGACAAAATGTTAATGCTTATGGAAAAGATCTTGAAGGTAAGAAATATGGACTTGGTGATTTAATGGACGAAATTCATAAAATTGATATTCCACGTGTCCGTTTTACAACAAGTCACCCTCGTGATTTTGATGATCATTTAATTCAAGTATTATCAAAAGGTGGCAATTTAGTTGAGCATATTCACTTGCCGGTTCAACACGGTAACACCGAAATATTGAAACTGATGGCTAGAAAATATACTCGGGAGCAATATGTTGAGCTTGCTCACAAAATAAAAATGGCCATTCCAAACGCGTCATTTACAACGGACATCATCGTTGGTTTTCCTAATGAAACTGAGGAACAATTTGAAGAAACCCTTTCTCTCATTCGTGAGATCGAATTTGATAGTGCATTCACGTATATCTATTCGCCTCGTGAAGGGACGCCAGCTGCAAAAATGAAAGATAATGTTCCAATGGAAGTAAAGCGTGAGCGCTTAGGGCGTTTAAATGCCCTTGTAAATGAAATTTCAGCAAAGAAAAATCTTGATTACCAAGATCAAATTGTTGAAGTCCTTGTAGAAGGAGAGAGTAAAAAGAATCCAGATGTTCTTGCTGGGCGTACGAGAACAAACCGATTAGTGAACTTCAGAGCTCCAAAATCAGTTATCGGTGAAATAGTTTATATAAAAGTGACAGAAGCAAAAACATGGTCACTTAATGGAGAAATGGTTGAAATGGCGGAGGTAAATAGATAATGACAACAACGTATACAAGAGATGATATAAGGTTAAAAGCAAAAGAACTCGCAAAAATGATGGCTGAAACAGAAGAAGTTGATTTCTTTAAGCGTGCAGAAAAACAAATCAATGATCATCTTAAAATACAAGAACTGATTGCACAAATAAAAAAACATCAAAAAGAAGCAGTAAATCTTCAACACTACGGGAAGTCAGAAGCGTTAAAAGAAGTCGAAGCAAAAATCGATGCATTACATCAGGAAATTGATTCAATTCCGCTTGTACAAGAATTTAAGTCAAGTCAAGTAGAAGTAAATGAGCTATTGCAAATGGTTTCGAATACGATCTCCAAAACAATTACAGACGAAATCATCACGTCTATGGATGGGGATTTATTAAAAGGGACAACAACAAAAAATCCTTATTTTGATGGTGGTTGCAAGCATTAAGTCAAACTTCCTTTCATATCAGAAACAGACCTACTTTATAAAAACAGGTAGGTCTGTTTGCTGTTACAGCAAAGCTGAAGGACTAAAGTGATCGCTTCAATAAAAGTAGTTAGAAAACGACGCGAACCCTTATAAACTATCTTAATAAGGCTATAATTTAAATGATTTCCAAGAAGTTTTATCAATTCATGTACTAAACTTCGTCATCTCATCATATCGTGGTACAGATAACGCTTTGCTATCATCTTTAATTCTTTTTTTCGCACATTGGTTATTCGCCCTGCATAGGATGACAGTGAAGCATTTGGCGGAGCGAATTAGGCAAGACAGCCGACACGAGCGACCGACAACTCGATATGATAAGAGAAAAGAGGAGGGTTTTGTTTCATGTCTCAAAACTTTAACTATCGTGAAATTATTACAAAAGCGGTATGTGGAAAAGGTCGTAAGTTTTCTGAAGCAACTCATACGATTAGCCCTTCACACAGACCGTCTAGCATTTTGGGCTGCTGGATTATTAATCATAAGTACTCAGCAGAAAAAAAGGGCAATTCAGTAGTGGTGCAAGGCAGCTACGATATCAACTGTTGGTTTTCGTATAGCAAAAATACGAAGACAGATGTTGCGACGCAAACTGTTACTTATTCCGATGTAATACCGCTTTCCATGCAAGATGAGAATGTCTTATCAGATGAAATGGATGTTATTGCACGGGCGGTACAGCAACCAAATACTCTTGAAGCAACAGTTTCCGAAAATGGTGCGAATGTAGATGTGCAGGTTGAGCGTGAATTTATTGTTGAATGTATCGGTGAAACAAAAGTAGCTGTAGCTGTTAACCCTGATGGTTTGATAGAAGATTTTCCTGCTGCAGAATACACAGATGAGGTAAGTGATGAGGAGTATGAGCGTCTTGATCCAAATTTTCTACACGGTGAGTTTGATAAATAAGACGAATGAGCAAGCCAATCGTAGGCTTGCTCGATTTTTTTGCACTGGTGTAAGAAACTTAATTCTAGAAAAAACAGTTAAACTCTCCCTAATGCGAGAATGCTAGAGCCTATGATATAATAAACCGTATTAATTATGTACGGTGGAGGACAATCATGGCACAAAATACCCCGATGATGAACCAATATTTAGAAATTAAGGCACAGCATCAAGATGCCTTTTTATTTTTTCGTCTTGGTGATTTTTATGAAATGTTTTTTGAAGATGCGAAATTAGCAGCTCAGGAATTGGAGATTACTTTAACGGGACGTGGGCAAGGTGAAGACCGCATACCAATGTGCGGGGTTCCTTATCATTCTGCTGACCAGTACATGTCCCGATTAATTGAAAAAGGATATAAAGTTGCTTTGTGTGAACAGGTCGAGGACCCAAAGCAAGCAAAAGGTGTTGTAAAGCGAGAGGTAGTTAAGCTCTTGACACCTGGAACGATGATGAACGGAAATGTGATTAAAGAAAAGGAAAACAATTATTTAGTCGCATTGTCTTATTTTGAAGACAAAACGTATGGTTTAGCACGAACGGATCTAACAACAGGAGAGTGTGCGGCAACACTTATTGTTGATTTGGAGGACGTAATACATGATATTGCGAGTTCAGGTACGAAAGAACTTGTTGTTGCAACAGATCTTGATCAGAGCGTGCTTAAGAGAATTCAAGAAAAGCATCCTTTGACGATATCATATGAAGACGTGACAGAACTCGCTTATGATTATATTCATCTATGCGACAATTTACATTCAGATAAATTACAATTAAGTTTTGCTAGATTACTTCAATATTTAGTTCGTACGCAAAAGCGTTCTTTGAACCATTTACAAAAGGTAACAGTCTATCAATCAGACTCTTTTATGAAGATGGACACTCACACAAAGAGAAACCTAGAATTAACAGAGTCACTTAGAGAAAAAAAGAAAGCTGGTTCATTGCTATCAATTGTTGATCAGACAGTTACAGCGATGGGAGGTAGACTTGTTAAGAATTGGATAGAACGACCACTCATAGATCAAACAGCAATTGAAAAAAGATTGGAACAGGTTACGTCTTTCTTAAATGCTTATTTTGAGAGAGAAGAACTACGAGATGAATTGCGACAAGTCTATGATTTAGAACGTCTAGCAGGTAGAATTGCTTACGGGAGTGTCAATGCAAGAGAGCTTGTTCAGTTAAAACGCTCATTAGAAAAAGTTCCATTGTTAAAAGAACAAATAAGGAAAATGGCACCAGAGTCTGTTGGACGTTGGTTCGGACAAGAGGAACATGTTCAGGAACTAATAGATTTATTAAATCGAAGCTTAGTAGAGGATCCACCCATTTCTGTTACAGAAGGCGGAATGATTCGGCCAGGCTTTCATGATGAATTAGATACGTATCGAGATGCTAGTAAAAATGGGAAGCAATGGATTGCTGAGCTCGAGCAAAAGGAGCGGCTCGAAACAGGTGTTAAATCGCTTAAGATTGGATTTAACAAAGTGTTTGGCTATTACATTGAAGTAACAAGAGCCAATCTTCATCTGCTGCCTGAAGGACGCTATGAACGAAAGCAAACACTAACAAACGCGGAACGTTATATTACGCCGGAGTTAAAAGACAAAGAAGCTTTAATATTAGAAGCAGAAGAAAAAATGGAACAACTTGAATATGATTTGTTTGTTAATGTACGGGAAGAAGCAAAATCTTATTTAGAACAGATTCAGGCATTGGCTCATTCGATAAGTGAGATTGATGTATTAGCAGGATTTGCTACAGTAAGTGAACAACTACATTATGTGAAACCAACATTTTCCACTAAACGAGAAATTGCCATTATAGATGGCCGGCACCCAGTTGTTGAAACTGTTATTGAAAAAGGGCAGTATGTAGCAAATGATGTTTTAATGAATCAAGGACGTGAAATGCTCTTAATAACTGGACCAAACATGGCCGGGAAGAGTACGTATATGCGTCAATTAGCACTACTTGCTGTTATGGCACAAATCGGTTGTTATGTACCAGCAACCTCAGCTGAACTGCCGATCTTTGATCAAGTGTTTACAAGAATTGGGGCTGCCGATGATCTTGCAAGCGGACAGAGTACGTTCATGGTTGAAATGCTTGAAACAAAATATGCATTAACAAAAGCAACCCAAAATAGCTTAATCTTACTTGATGAAATTGGACGAGGTACATCGACATATGATGGAATGGCACTTGCTCAAGCGATTATTGAATATATTCATAATACGGTTCGTGCTAAAACCCTTTTCTCGACCCATTATCATGAACTGACACAACTAGATAAATCGCTAGAGGACTTGAAGAATGTTCACGTATCGGCAGTTGAAGAAAATGGGAATGTCGTATTTCTGCATAAAGTTGTTGATGGACAAGCTGATCGAAGTTATGGAATTTACGTAGCGGAATTGGCAGAATTGCCTTTGCAAGTAACACAAAGAGCAGAAACTCTACTGAAACAATTTGAAGAAAGCACGGCGTCTGTCAGAGGACCGCTTATTCAACCACCACAAGCAGAACAACAATTATCCTTGTTTATAGAAGATGAACATCCCAAAAAAAGCGAGGAAAAGCAACCTTCAGTTTCCATAACTGGACAAGAAGAGAAAGTTTTGAAAAAGCTCGTTAAAAAAGATGTACTTCATATGACACCAATTGAAGCGATACAATTTATAAATGAGTTGCAAAGATTATTAAAGTAAATATAATTTAATGTTCAATTAGAGGAGGGGTTCGATGACCCAAATCATAAAGCTAGATGATGCGTTATCTAATAAAATAGCAGCGGGTGAAGTTGTTGAACGTCCTGCTTCAATTGTCAAAGAATTAGTTGAAAACTCGCTTGATGCCAACAGCACACACATTGTAGTTGAAATTGATGAAGGTGGATTATCGTCGATTCGAATTGTTGATAACGGAGATGGGATCAACAACGATGAGGTCGAGACAGCGTTTTATCGCCATGCGACAAGTAAAATTCGGACGGATCGAGATTTGTTTCAAATTGCAACTTTAGGATTTCGTGGAGAGGCTTTGCCAAGTATTGCCTCAGTTGCCCATGTGAAACTAACTACGAGTATGGGGACAGGACGTGGTACAGAAATTGTACTTGAAGGTGGTATCGTAAAACACAAGAAAGCTGCGACAGCTAGAAAAGGTACAGAGATTGTTGTAACGAATCTTTTTTATAATACACCTGCTAGATTAAAGTATTTAAAGACTGTGCATACAGAAGCCGGAAATGTGAGTGATATCATCAACCGACTGGCCTTAGCACATCCGCATGTGGCATTTGAATATTCTCATCACGGAAAAGAAGTACTAAAGACTTCAGGGAATGGCGATATTCGCCAAGTGATTGCGGCTATTTATGGGAGAAATGTTGCGAAGAAGGTACAACCAATCGAAGGTCAATCACTTGATTATGAGATTCGTGGATTTGTAGCGCTGCCTGAATTAACGAGAGCATCGAGACAATATATGTCGATTTTCATTAATGGAAGGTACATTCGAAATTATGCACTTGCTAGAGCTATTCAAGAAGGATATCACACGTTGCTCCCAATTGGTCGTTACCCATTGGTTGTTCTGTCCATTGATATGGATCCGAAGTTAATCGATGTCAATGTTCATCCTTCTAAATTAGAAGTCCGACTTAGTAAGGAAGAAGAACTTGGACAACTAATTACAAGTTCGATTAAGCGAGTATTTAAACAACAGACTTTGATTCCTGCAGCAGATACAAAGAAGCGTAGCGATTTTTCTAACTATAGAAGTGAGCAAGTATCACTAGACTTTGAAAAGGGAACTGAAGGGCAATCTAATCAAGTGAAAGAAGCATCTCATGAGCAGGTTCGTTCTGATTCCTTTTTCCCATTTGATGTACAAAAGGAATCAGAAAAGGTAGAAATAGGCTCAAGCACAGCTAATATAGCTGAAAAAGAAACAAAGCATCAAGAATACGAAGAAGAACCATTCGAGCAAAGAGAGAAAGAAACTTTCATTCAAAATGAGAAAGTACCGATTAAACCAGCTATATCCGTTCAAGAACCATCCAACGATAGAGTTCCAGCTTTATATCCTGTTGGACAAATGCATGGGACGTATATTATTGCTCAAAATGAGACAGGAATGTATTTAATTGATCAGCATGCAGCACAAGAACGTGTCAAGTATGAATTTTTCCGTGATAAAGTAGCTGAAGTGGACCCACACGTTCAAGACCTTCTCATACCAATTACACTCGAGTGTACGGCTCAAGAATTTGCAACGATTAACGACCATCTTGATGACTTACATGAAGTTGGAGTCTTTCTTGAAGTGTTTGGAACTCAAGCTTTTATTGTTCGTGCCCATCCGACATGGTTACCGAAAGGGTACGAGGAAGAAACGATTCGTGAAATCATTGATTTTTTGCTCGAGCATCGTAAAGTGGACATAGCAAAACTGAGAGAAGAGGCAGCGATCTTAATGTCGTGCAAGGCGGCAATTAAAGCCAATCGTCACCTGCGACAAGATGAAATGTTTGCTTTATTAGAATCGCTAAGAAAAAGCAGTGATCCCTTCACATGCCCACATGGAAGACCGATCCTTGTCCATTTCTCAACGTATGCATTAGAAAAAATGTTTAAACGGGTTATGTAAGAGTTTTTATCAAAAAGGTCAATTGTTACTTTTTTGATAAAAACTCGAAGCAATGAGCGTAGGAGAGGAGCCATTGCACTACGCACTTCAAGTTTTAACAAAGTAGGTTTGGTTAAGAGTTAGACTGGGAAAAGGCAGGAAGACGGAAGAAGAGCACTAGATGATAAAGAATTCGTTCTATCGAGATTGCGATATAGGAGATAACACTATGATTGTAACAACAGCAAGGAAAGGTGCGGATGTTTTAGCAGAAAAAGCACAAACGTTGAGTGTGGAACTTAAGAGTCGTTTTATTCTTCGAGAAGATGCTTCAGTTCAGGATTTAATTTATTCCTATGGAGAGGACATACTTGTAGTAGGAATAAACAAGGTGACCCTTTATTCGAAGCATGGCGGGCATCCGTTTTTCTATCATCCGAGTTCAGCTATGTTTCGAGTGAAACAATTTTTAAAGACAGGTTATGATCCATTAGTAAGTGTGGCTGGTCTCAAAAGTGGAATGACGTTTTTAGATTGTACATTAGGACTTGCATCTGATAGTCTAGTAGCACAAGTTGCTGTTGGAGAACTTGGACATGTTACAGGATTAGAAGCTAATTTGGTTCTTGCGTCAATTGTGCGTAACGGGTTAAAAACATGGCAAGATGGAAGCTCTTTAATGTTAGACGCAATGAAGAGAATTGAAGTAACCCATTCTCATCATTCATCCTATTTGGCAAATTTACCTGATCATTCATTTGATGTTGTTTATTTTGATCCAATGTTTGATCAACATTTATCAGATTCAACAGCTATGAGGGCATTAAAACAGTTTGCTTGCCATGATGATTTGACCAAAGACGTCATAAATCATGCCTTGCGTGTTGCCAAATTACGAGTTGTCTTAAAAGATCACTACGAAAGTGAACGGTTTAAAAAATTCGGATTTCACGTAATAAAAAGGCAACATTCAGCATTTCACTATGGATATATTGAATCAATAAATTAATCGTTATCCAATGTTTGAATTCCAAGAATTAGGGAGAAGATGATGAAAGAACAATTGATTGTAATTGTTGGTCCAACTGCTGTTGGAAAAACAGCATTAGGTGTCAATTTAGCAAAGAAATACCAAAGTGAAGTTATTAGTGGTGATTCGATGCAAGTTTATAAAGGCATGGACATTGGTACTGCAAAAGTGACTGAGCAAGAGCAAGAAGGAGTACCGCACCATTTAATTGACATTAAGCATCCGGAAGAACCTTTTTCTGTTGCTGAATTTCAAGAATGCTGTATTCCACTTATTACTAAGTTAAATAAGAGGGGACATGTGCCTCTATTAGTTGGTGGAACTGGGTTATATGTGAATGCGATTATTAAACAATATCAATTTGAATCAATGCCGACTGATAAACAATACAGAAAAGAACTTGAACTACTAGCAAGTAAACTTGGAAATAATGAATTACATACTATGTTACAGAAAGTAGACCCCATAGCAGCGGAATCAATTCACCCAAACAACATCCGTCGTGTCATCCGGGCATTAGAAGTAATACGTGTAACAGGAATTCCGTTTTCAAAGCAACAAACAGAAGAGCAAACGGAATCACCCTATACGATAGCTATGGTCGGACTAACGATGGAGCGAAGCAAGTTGTATGAACGAATTAATAAACGAGTAGACATCATGATTAAACAAGGGTTAGTGGAAGAAGCGAAGGCGTTGTATGAAAGGGGAATAAGGAATTGTCAATCAGTACAAGCAATCGGTTACAAGGAACTTTATGATCATTTCGAAGGTCTTTATTCGTTAGAAGAAGCGATTGAAACATTAAAACAAAATTCAAGGCGCTATGCCAAAAGACAGCTAACTTGGTTTCGTAATAAAACAGATGCGACGTGGTTCGACACGTCTGACGGATTAAATGAGCAAACTTTTACCGAAATTTGTACATTTATTGAAGGAAATATTCAATTTGTATCGAAATAAAGAGAGAGTCAATTAGAGGAGGACACCCCGATGAAGCAACCTATTAACATTCAAGATCAATTTCTAAACCAATTACGAAAAGATAACATCTCTGTTACAGTCTTTTTAACAAACGGTTTTCAAATTCGTGGTCACATAAAAGGCTTTGACAATTTTACTGTGATTTTAGAAACGGAAGGAAAGCAACAGCTTGTTTACAAGCATGCGATCTCTACGTTTGCACCACAACGTAACATTCAGTTGAAATCAGAAGAACAAGAATAAGATAGAAAAAGCGCTCAAGTAGGGCGCTTTTTCTATTTCTTTTATGACTTAGCTTTATTGTCAGAGATTTTGGCAATTTTCTTTGTTTCTTGTGAAGTACAATAGCCGCTTTCGTTAATTTCTTCAATAACAACGTGGCAACAACTTGGATTTTGGTGCTCTTTTTTTGAAAAATTGGAACATAATATTTGACTCTTTTTATTAGGTTAAATAATAAATAAAACCTGAGATCGTTGACATGACAATGACAGAACGGACAAATGTGATCACTACTCTTTCTTAACAATAAAAAGAAGTGTTAACTCAAAAGCAATAAATAGAAAATTTTTAATCAATTTTCTTTGATGTATCAAATGTATATCCATTTATTTCTATTGTCAATCTCTATAATCAAAAAAATTGATTTGAATTCAAAAGGTTTATTGATTGGTATGAAGAAAATTGGGGCAAGTTACGCCCCAGCTGTTAGAAGGCGGATTTTCTGTTTATCTGTCATTGATTGAACCGTATTGAGATAGCGATTCATTGAAAGAGGCGTTGTATATCCTATCGATTGAATTAATTCGTCAGGTGACATCCCTCTTAATAGAGTTGATAGAATAAATGTGTTGCGAAGCGTTTGAGCGCTGATTCCTTTTCGTAAGTGGGCTCGTTTTACCTCCATTCGTAGCATTTTCTGAATTGCGATCATAGACATTCTTTTTGGCTCATCATTATCGTATGACCAATGAAACGTTTTTCTTTTAAAATCAAACGCTACAATAAAGGGATCATCACTATAATAGCGTGGGCGAACGGGCTCGGGTATCATTTTAAAATAGGTGTATGCTAAATGTTTGTGTTCTGTTTGCAAATGTATCGTTCGATTATCCTCTCGAAGGAGAATTTGGTTTCGTTCAAATCTTATGTCTTTCATTGATAGCTGTTGCACTTCGTGTAGCGTAAGTCCATAATCCAAAAACAATCGAATCATGAATTCATTTCGTTCCCTGTAAAAAGGAAATGTCTCAATTTGTTGATCAGATAAACCGATTGTTGAAGAAAGAGTAGTAAGCAACTGTTTCTTTTCTTGGACTGCCATCCACTCTGATTCCTTTAGTGGGCCCGTAACAAGCTCAGGGGGATCGATTTCTTCAATAGGTGTAAGTTCACTTTTCCCGAAAGATTGTTGATAGCGGGCTAGTTGTTTTAACACACTATGAATGCGCCTTATGGTTCGAACATTGTATTGTCTTACCTCAATAAGATCTTGAAAAAAGAGCTCAAGTTCTTCCTTTGTGATCGATTTCCAATTAATCTCATTTGTTGTCGATCGCGATTTATGCAACCAATAAGAAAAATCATTCAAATCATACATATAACGGCGGATAGTAGATTCTTTCCTTCCTTTTTGTGTCAAATAGTGAAGATAGTCATGAATAAATGAGGGAAATAGATACTGCATGAAAACACCCCTTCCTATATTAACTATTTGATTTTTTTGTTAATTATCCTTCAAAAGCGTAAAAAAAAGTCACATAACATAATTACGTAGGTTAATTTTTCTGTTTGATGGTGAAATGCATTTCAGATCATGATAAAAATTCAAATAAGAAAAATTACGAATAAGACTAGACAAAAGTGAATAGATGTGTAAAAATGTAAATTGTTGCACTTGAGAAACTTTTATTTTTTTATCTAAAAAGTTTCCCTTGTACAAAATAATTAGTCGTGGACAATTGAAAGGAAAAGGAGAGGAAAAGAATGAGTAAAAGAAAGTGGTTATTAATGTTTGTAATAAGCCTGATATTTCTATTGACAGTTGGCTGTAATGCCGATGAGACACAGCAAGAAGGATTGGATGGTGAACAAGAGGAAACAAATTCGATTGAAGGGACAACGGAGCCTGAAAATGAAGGGTTAGCGATTACAACTAGCTTTTCAATACTTGGAGATATTGTAGCGGAAATCATTGGTGAAAGAGGAACTGTAGAGTATCTCGTCCCAATCGGTGAAGAACCACATGAATACGAGCCTATTCCAAGCGATTTCCAAAAGGCAAGTGACTCAGATGTGTTTTATGTTAATGGGTTTAGTTTAGAAGGATGGCTTGAAAAGTTAGTAGGGAATGTTGGAGATGTTCCAGTCGTTACAGTAAGTGAAGGGATAACGCCTATTTTGCTTGAGGGAAGTGAAGATGAAGATCCACATGCTTGGCTAAGTGTAGAAAACGTTAAAGTGTATGTAGAAGATATTGTAGAAGATTTGGTTGAGCGTGACCCAAGCGGAGAAGAGACATACCGTACGAATGCAGAAGCATACCTTACTGAATTAGATGATTTGCAAGATTGGATTAAAGCAGAAGTAGAAGCCGTTCCAGAAGAAAATCGCGTCATTGTTGTAACTGAAAATGCGTTTAAATACTTTGGGGAGGCGTATGGGTTTCAAACAGAAGGAGTGTGGGAACTAAATTCACATGAAGAAGGTACACCAAGTCAAATTGCGCGTGTGATTGATTTTGTTAGTGATCAAAACATACCAGCTATCTTTGTTGAAACAACGGTAGATAAACGTTATATGGAAAGAATCTCAGAAGATACTGGTATTGAGATTGCTGGTGAAGTGTATACTGACGCTGTAGGGCAAGAGGGTAGTGGGGCAGAAACCTATGTGTTAATGATGAAACATAATGTGGAAACGTTTGTGAGTGGTTTGAAATAAGTAATTACAGAGGGTAACTCAGTTGTGTTATCCTCTTTTCTTATTCTGTTTGATTAGTTTGAACTATTCCTTTACAATAGATAACAAATCGTAATTATTACGATTTGTTATCTATTTTTAAATTAAGCGTATGAAAGGAGAGGAGAAAATGCTAAATGACCTATATCGTAAGGTTGTTATGGATCATGCTAAATATAAACGAAATTACGGCAAGCTAGAAGATGAAGAAGTCCGTAAAGTTCATTATAAAAATCCAACATGCGGCGATGTAATTACTCTTTATCTTAAACTAGAAGGTGAAGCTCTAACAGATGTTTCCTTTGAAGGAGAGGGATGTAGTATTAGTATGGCATCTTCATCAATGATGACAGAGTTAATCCAAAACAAGGATATGAGAACTATTTCCATAATTAGAGGAGAGTTTGAAAAGTTAATAAAAGAAGGTAAACAATCAAATGATCGTGTGGATTTAGGAGATGCTTTATCATTAGAGGGAGTACACAAGCTAAGAGCTCGTCATAATTGTGCTTTGATGGCTTGGCAGGCTTTAGATAAAGCCTTGTATGATGTTGAATCTTATAAACGATTAATATAAAAGGAGAATGTAATAATGAGTGTAATAGAGCATAAAAAAGAAGCACCGAAACAAGTCAGATGTAAAATTATAACGGTAAGCGATACTCGTACGCAAGAGACAGATAAAAGTGGAATGTTAATTCGAGAATTTTTAGTTAATCAAGGGCACATAATTGAAGATTATGAGATTGCCAGAGACGAAAAAATAGAGATTAGTGAGGCTCTTCAAAAAGGAATTCAAGCACCTGAGATTGATGCGATCTTGTTAAATGGTGGAACGGGAATAGCGGATCGTGACGTTACAATTGAAACGGTAAAAGAATTGCTCGATAAAGAGATTGTTGGTTTTGGAGAGCTGTTTAGAATGCTCAGTTATACAGAAGATATTGGAGCGGCAGCAATGCTGAGTCGTGCTATAGCCGGTGTCAGTAATCACACAGCTGTATTTGCAATGCCAGGATCAAGCGGTGCAGTAAAATTGGCTATGAATAAATTGATAAGTTCTGAATTAGCGCATGTGATTAGAGAGATTAGAAAGGATTTGAAAAAGTAATAGCTCATGGACAATAAAACAGTAGATATTTTTATATTGAGTGGCTTCTTAGGAAGTGGAAAAAGCACGTTGTTGAAGGAATTAATTCAATCAGAGAAAAGGAAAGGTAGACGTATTGGTGTATTAATGAATGAGTTAGGCGATGTTAGCATAGATTCTGCAATCGTTCCTAACAACACCCCTCTAAAAGAAATGCTGAATGGGTGTATTTGCTGTTCGATTCAAGGAGAGTTAAGTTTACAATTAAACTCGCTATTGATAGAGCATGATTTAGATGTTATTTACATTGAGGCAACTGGAGCGGCCCATCCATTAGAAGTCGTTGATGCATGTACGCATCCCACACTAGCTAGTAGAGTAACGATTAAAGCAGTAATTACAGTTGTGAATGCAAAACAGTGGTATGAAAATAAAATGAGTATTAAGCTCAATAAGCTTTTAATAGAGCAAGTTAAGTACGCAGATATTATTCTCATTAATAAAAAGGATCTAGTGGAAAAGCGTATTCTAGATTCAATAAAGGAGAGTATTGAGGAAATTAATAAAAAAGCTGTTATTTCGAGTGTTTTGTTTGCAAAATGGAATCCTTCATTCCTACATACACAAGATCAACAAATGGAAATATCTAATAAATCGGTTAAAAAACATAATCATGAGTCACATGTTCACAATCATTTACATTTAAGAACTGTATCAACGCCTGTTAGTAAACCTATTGATAGAATTCAATTTTTACAATGGTTAGAAAGAGTGCAAGGAAACCTGTTCAGAGCAAAAGGATTTATTTATTTAAAAGAGACTCCTGGCTTATTTTTATTTAATTATGCTTACGGCGATCCCGTTTTTGAACGATATACATTTGAAAAACAATATCAGCCTGTACTTGTTTTTATTGGAGAAGGCTTAGATCAGAGCTGCATTGAACAGGGGTTAAGTAAGTTACAACTAAAATAACCAAATGAAGACGACTCTTTAAGGGGTGGTCTTTTTTGGGGTATATGAAGACATAACTATTGTTGTAAACAACACTGCATTATGAATATTAAACTTTGACAATTCGGAGTGAAGTAGATAAAATTATCAATAATCGTAATCATTACGAATTAAATTTTTTTTGAATTTGAAAGAGGTGTAAAAAGAGCCATGAAAAAAGAATATGATGTTGTCATTGTTGGGGCAGGGCCAGCAGGAATTGGTATAGGTAGCACTCTAAAGCAATTAGGTTTACATAATTATGTCATTGTTGAGAGGAATTCAGTCGGTAGTACTTTTAACAAATGGCCAAAAGAAATGAGGTTACTTACGCCGTCTTTCCCCGGCCATGGGTTTGGTCTTCTTGATTTAAATGCTATTGTCCCAGAGACTTCTCCAGGGTTCACGTTTCAATCAGAGCATTTAAGTGGTCAGGAATATGCCCGGTATCTTCAAGCAATTTCTCATCATTTTGAATTACCGATTGAAATAGGTATTGATGTAAAAGAAATGGAAAAAACTGTAGACGGGTTTCGTTTAAACACAAACAAAGGGGAAATAATTTGTAAATATGTTGTATGGGCAGGGGGAGAATTCCAGTATCCAAACTTACAACCATTCGAAGGCGGAGAACTATGTCTTCATAATAGTAAAGTTCACTCTTGGGAGGATTTAGATGGAAATAAGTTTTTCATCATCGGTGGTTATGAAAGTGGAATGGATTCGGCCATACACCTTAGCCATTTAGATAAGGATGTGACAGTATTGGCGAGAGAAGATACTTGGACAAATTATAACCCTGATCCAAGTATTTCATTGTCACCTTTTACGTGTGACCGTCTTGCGGAGTTTCACGACTCCGATCAACTCGTCTTGAGAGGAAATGCAGAAGTGATTAAGGTAGAAAAAGAAGAGGAAGACTATCAAATTTATCTTTCTAATGGAGAAAAGATTGAAAGTTCTACCCAGCCTATTTTGGCAACGGGTTTTAAAAATAGTCTCTCACTTATTTTGGAGCATTTTTATTGGGATGAAGAAAATCATATTGAGTTGAATGAGGTAGACGAATCAACGGTTTCAGAAGGTTTGTTTTTAGTTGGACCGCAAGTTCGTCATGAACCGATTATCTTTTGTTTTATTTATAAGTTCAGACAGCGATTTGCAATTGTAGCAAAAGAGATCTGCGATCGTCTAGGGATTGAGGTTAGTTCGGAGTTGATTGAGTTTTATCGACGTTCAAATATGTATCTTGATGACTTATCATGTTGCGGAAATGAGTGTATTTGTTAAAGAGATGATACAGGTAAAAAAGGAAGAGATAAAAGGAGACCTATCTATTCTAGGTATTTGGAATATGGCCTGTTGCTTATTTATTATTCTTGCGATATATGGCTTGCCTGTGTATGGAGCATATGTAATTGCTACTTTTTTTGAACCGATCGTTGAGACGTATTTTATCCTTAGAATAGAAGAGTGGTTTAGCTTGACTCCATCCTTACTAGCAGAAATCGTAGTTGGTCCATTTGGTTTATTAACGTTAGGGATTTATTCATTTGTTTGGGCTTTTCCTGTTGTTGTTCTTATCGGTATTTCCACATCGATCACAAATGATAGTGGTATAAAAGACAAAGTTACGGTCGCTGTAGATCCTTGGCTTAGAAAGATCGGTCTCACAGGTAAAGATATCATCCCAGTTATTACTGGATATGGATGCAATGTTGTCGCTGTTTATCAAAGTAAAGGATGTTCCGCTTGTACAAGGAAGCAATGTCTCTCAATGATCTCGTTTAGTTCAGCATGCAGCTATCAAGTCGGGGCAACCTTATCTTTATTCAGTGTCGCAGGGAAGCCTTGGCTGTTTTTCCCGTATATCATTGTTCTAGCAGTTATGGGGATCATTCACACAAAGTTATGGTATCCGCAACAACATGAGTTTCAAAGTTACGACCTAACGAAAGCCCGATCCCTTCAAAAGGTTAGTCCTATTGCTGTTTTATCTAATATCCAAGAAACGATTAAACAGTTCTTTTTTCAGGCTATGCCTATTTTTCTAGGGATCTGTGTCATTGCTGCAATTCTTCATAATTATAAAATACTTGATGTTCTCTCACAAGTTATTGGCCCTATATTAACTTTTCTCTCCTTACCAGCAGAAGCAAGTCTAGGCATTCTTTTTTCTATTCTTAGAAAGGATGGAATATTGCTCTTTAATGAAGGGAATGGACAACTGCTTTTAGGCCTAACTTCAATGGAATTATTTATTCTTGTCTATTTAGCATCGACATTATCGGCTTGTCTTGTGACGCTTTTTGCCATTGCTAAGGATGTAAGTAAGTCTATAGCCTTTCAAATTGCAACAAAACAAGCAGTAACATCCATTGCTTCGTCTTTACTTTTAGTAATCGTGTGGAGAATTTTTAGTGGGAATGAATGAGTGAAACTTATTAATGTGAGACCATGCTTAAAATTCTTAACCACCTCCATTAATTAGAGGTATGATAGTCACTGGAAATTATCAAGGCATGGAAGTAGTAAATGCAGAGGGTAAAGTTGGAAAAGTTATAGATAAACATAATGGTTTTGCAAACATTTTATGGGAAGGTCATGTAATAGAAGTGTGGATTGATATAATAGAGTTTGATCAGCTAGATGAATAGTAATATATTTTTTTACGTTAGATAAATCGTAATGATAACGGTTTAATTAAATTGAAAAAGAAGGTGTCTAACATGATGAGTAAAAGTAAGAAAATCCCTGTAACTGTCTTAACTGGATTTCTTGGGGCTGGAAAAACAACATTGTTAAATTATATTTTAACAGAAAATCATGGAAACAAGGTTGCCGTAATTGTAAATGAGTTCGGAGAAGTAGGTATTGACAATAAATTAGTCGTCGGTGCAGATGAAGAAATCTTTGAAATGAATAATGGTTGTATCTGTTGTACTGTTCGTGGAGATTTGCTTCGAATTCTACATGATTTAAAAGAGAAAAGGATGAATCGTAAAGGGCAACAGCAATTCAATTTTGACCGAGTCATTATTGAAACGACCGGATTGGCAGATCCTGGTCCTGTTGCTCAAACATTTTTCGTTGACCCTTCTCTTTCTGAGTACTACCATTTAGATTCGATTGTGACAGTGGTTGATTCTTACCATGCCCACAAGCAGCTAGACAGCTCTCATGA
The DNA here is from genome assembly GCF_037027555.1 of Halalkalibacter kiskunsagensis. Taxonomy (NCBI): domain Bacteria; kingdom Bacillati; phylum Bacillota; class Bacilli; order Caryophanales; family Bacillaceae; genus Halalkalibacter; species Halalkalibacter kiskunsagensis. The sequence continues at coordinate 90,632 of NZ_JAXBLX010000014.1, forward strand.
AGCACAAGAACAGGTAGCCTTTGCTGATGTGCTTTTATTGAATAAAGTAGATTTAATTAGTGAAGAAGAGCTGACCAGTTTGAAAAATAGATTAAGAAGAATGAATCCATCTGCTCAATTTCAACAGGCAGAATATGGGCATATAGAGATCGAGAAAATTCTTAACATATATTCATTTGACATTGACCAAAAACTAGAAATAGCACCCAACTTTTTAGATGAGCATCATCACCATCATCATGATGACAGTGTCAAAGCTATTGTGATGAGGTCAGATGACCCACTTGATTTAGCAAAAGTTGAAAAGTGGATGGATACAGTCATTCAAAATCTTGGCCCAAATATGTATCGCTATAAAGGGATCTTTAATATCAAAAATCTAGAAAAAAGAGTCATATTTCAAGGAGTTCATATGATGTTTGCCGGCAATGCTGACCGAGAGTGGAAATCTAATGAAAAGAGGATAAGTGAAATGGTTGTTATCGGAAAAGAGTTAGATGAACAATGGTTTCAAGAACAATTTGAAAAGTGTATTTCAGTATAGTTCGGAAATTAACGTAATAAAAATCTTCTCAAACGTGAAGTAGGAGTGACATTAATTGTTGGAATGGACAATAATAGGGGGCGGCATTCAAGGATGCACCCTGGCAAATTATTTATTGAAAACAAAACGTACAACAACATCAAATCTTGCCATAGTAGATCCGCATCCAGAGCCCCTATCTACTTGGAAAAGGTGTACAAATACAATTGCAATGCCATATTTGCGCTCACCATCAATCCACCATCTTGATATTGACCCATTTTCACTTGAAAAGTTCGCAAAGTCAGAAAGTGGTAAGCCGTATGCTCAGTATTATGGTCCTTATGATAGACCAGCTATCACCCTCTTTAATAAGCATTGTGAATCACTTTTTCATGATATTCAATTACAGAAAAGTTGGATTCAAGGAAAGGTTGAACAATTAAGGAGAATAAGGAAACATTGGCAAATAAAATTATCTGATGGCACACAGTTTGAAAGTGAAAATGTTGTGTTAGCGATGGGATTAAGTGACCATCCTTATTGGCCTTTCTGGGCAAATGAATTACAAAACCAGGGAGCGGCTATCAATCATATTTACGATGATCATACCAATACAAAGGTTAAAGAAACAGAAGAAATTTTAATTGTAGGTGGAGGGATAAGTGCCATACATACTGCACTAAAACTGAGTAAAATACATCCTGGGAGGATAAAACTGCTAACAAGACATCCACTCCGTATACAACCATTTGATTCTGATCCTGGCTGGCTCGGACCGAAATATATGAATTCATTTAAAAAGGTTACTAATCTTAGCCAGAGAAGACAAATGATTAGTAAAGCTCGATACCGAGGTTCGATCCCAAAAGAATTAAAATTACAGGCTTTAAGAGAAGAACGAGAAGGACGACTGGATATTTTCATTGATGAGGTTTCCGGAGCGTCTTATGAGAATGGTGAAATAAAAGTAGAGCTTAAAATGAAGTCGATGGTGGCAAATCGTATCCTGTTAGCAACCGGATTTCATGCTACTCCACCGGGATTCGATTGGTTAACCTCAACGATAGAGAGTGAAGGGTTACGTTGTGCAACATGTGGCTATCCGATTATTTCTGAGAGTTCCTTAGAGTGGGGACAGAATTTATATGTCATAGGAGCGCTTGCCGAACTTGTTATTGGACCTGTTTCCCGAAATATTTCGGGAGCTCGTAGAGGAGCTGAAAAAATTGTTCAATTGTAAAAAGCAATAGTAAATAAAGTAATAGGGGCAATCAATCCATATTAATATCTGAGGAGACATGCAATTATTTAGTAATAATAATTAAGAGTTCACTTGGTTAATATATTTGCAGAATATAAAACGTAATGATTTCTATTATCGAAAAGTCTTGTTAGAAGGAGCTGAAGAGATGGCTACATGGAATTTAACGGATACTCAACATCATATTCTTATTTGTAATGGAAGTAGTTGCAATAAAGCAGGGGCAGAAGCATTAACTCAATCAATAAGAAATGAGATAAGTGCTAAAGGTTTAGATCCTATCATTCATACATCAAGAACGCTTTGTAATGGACGCTGTCAAGATAAATGTGTCCTGATTACCTATCCCGATGGTCATTGGTATAAGGAAATGGCTAGTGAAGATGCACCACGTTTTGTTGAATCACTAATGACAGGAAAGGGGCTAGAAGACAAAGTAAGTCATTCATTTAATGGGAGGTGCTTTGAACCAAGTGAAGGAACGATTCTAGGAGTTGAAAAAGACGGGGAAATAGTTAAGAAAGTTTCAAAAAAGTTATAACTCTTTCATAGAAATCTATAAATAATAAGGCTGTTGAGGTCAATTGTCTCAACAGCCTTTGTTCAACATTCAAATAAAAGATTTATGTGATCTCTTTTTATGCTTCAATATATTGTGGAAGTGGATCAGGAAGTTTAGTCCAATCTGAAGTCATCTCAGCATCTGTTAATAAACATTGATCAAGGGTACCTCTAATTTGTTCATGATTCATATCAATACCAATTAAGACTAATTCGGTCATTCGATCACCGAATTCTGGGTCCCACTTTGCTTGTAGCTCAGGCTCCTCGAGCAGGGCTTGCTGTCTTTCTTCTTCCGGGTAAGCTGCAACCCACTCTCCAGCACCTTGAATGGTAACTAAAGACCCAGACTGTGAAATCAAGCCAGCCATCTGATTTCTTGATGCGACCCAAATGAATCCTTTCGCTCGTACAACATCAACAGGCCAATGTTCCAGCCAGTTCATTAGACGCTCGGGGTGGAAAGGTTTTCTGCTTCGGTAAACGAAGGAAGAGACACCATACTCCTCCGTTTCTGGTGTGTGCTCTTCATTTAATTCTTTAATCCATCCAGCATATTGACTCACTTTATCAAAGTCGAATTTGCCTGTATGTAAAATAGAAGACAATTCTACCTTAGAGAATGATGTAGGAATAATATCAGCGTCTGCATTTAATTTCCTCATGAAATTTAGTATCTCATTTTTATCTACTTCTTTTAACATTTCAACTTTATTAAGAATAATCACATCGGCAAATTCAATTTGATCGACTAGCAGATCTGAAATTTCGCGAGTGTCAGATTCATCTGTACCTTCTTTACGGTCAAGTAACGATTCACCTGATGCATAATCATCCCAAAAACGATTTGCATCAACAACGGTTACCATTGTGTCTAACTTACATTTTTGCGTTAAGTCTACACCTATTTCTTCATCAATATACGTAAATGTTTGAGCGACAGGGACAGGCTCACTAATCCCCGACGATTCAATTACGATATAATCGATATCTCCTGCATCAACAATTCTCTCGACTTCTTGCATTAAGTCTTCACGAAGAGTACAGCAAATACAGCCGTTTTGAAGTTCTACTAGCTTTTCCTCCGTTCTCGAAAATCCATTGTCTTTCACAAGCTTAGCATCAATGTTCACTTCACTCATGTCATTTACGATAACAGCGACTTTCAACCCTTCACGATTGGTTAAGATGTGGTTTAGTAAAGTTGTTTTACCGGACCCTAAATAACCACTTAGTACAGTAACAGGCACTTTTTTCATTAAATAAATCCTCCTTTTAAATTTTTACACATACAATCATGTATAAATATTAATGTAAGTGAAATAGTTCCATTTACATATTGTTTTAAATAGTAATTATTACGATTTAAATTTTATCTTTCTTTTGTCATTTTGTAAATAGAAGGATTTTTTTTTTGAAATTAAACAATTTTAAAGTACTTGTACAAAATTTATACTTGCTAAATATACTGAAGAGTAGTTTAATAGACATTGAATGTTAAACTACTCTTTTTGTTTAGATAACAACGAATTCAGTTACAGTTTAATGTCCTGATAATATATATATCGAAATAAATGTTAAAACCATTGAAAAAATGACTTTAAAAAAATGCAACAACAAAGGTGCATAACTACTAGTTATGCTTAAAAGGGAAGTACGGTGTGAATCCGTCACGGTCCCGCCACTGTAATGGGGAATTTCATTGTCTAAAGTCACTGAGTATATCGGGAAGACGCAATGAAATGATGAACCTAAGTCAGGAGACCTGCCTTTGTTTAAAATTGCTTCAATACCTACGGGTCATAGGTAGAGAAGTGTAGAATAGATGCTACTTATATTCGTATGCCATTTATCTGCACCTCTATCTATTGATAGAGGTGTATTTTTATTTGAAAGAGGAAAAGCAGCACGCTACTGACGTGTTGATGAGTTTGTTCATGTTAAAAACCACTGTAAATGTTTTAGAACGCGCGAACTATAATTTAAATTAAGAATCCAAACAAAGGTGCATATCCACTGGTTATGCTTAAAAGGGAAGTACGGTGTGAATCCGTCACGGTCCCGCCACTGTAATGGGGAATTTCATTGTCTAAAGTCACTGAGTATATCGGGAAGGCGCAATGAAATGATGAACCTAAGTCAGGAGACCTGCCTTTGTTTTAGTTGCTTCAATACCTACGGGTCATAGGTAGAGAAGTGTAGAATAGATGCTACTTATATTCGTATGCCATTTATCTGCACCTCTATCTATTGATAGAGGTGTATTTTTATTTTCGTTTACATCAATAAATTATCGAAGTATTTTAGGAGGAATAGATTGATGACTACTTGGAATTTAACAGGTACAAAAAAACATGTTCTGGTTTGTAATGGATCTAGCTGTATGAGGAAGGATGGGGAAGAAATTACTGTAGCCATTCGAGAAGAAATAGAGAATCTTGAATTAGATCAACAAATTCATACATCGCGTACTAGATGTAATGGGCGCTGTAAGGATGCGTGTGTTGTTATTGTTTACCCTGAAGGAAATTGGTACTCAGCTACTTCAACAGAAATCGGGCGCTCTATTATTAAAAGCCATGTTGATCCGTCAGTTGACTTACAAAAATCTTTAATTTATGACTTTGAAAATAGTGAAATGATAGCAAAGAATACGACTGCTAGAATTAAGGGCGTTTCGAAAGTGGAGAAGACAAAGGTATAGCTTGTTCTTGTTTGTTGAGCTAAGAGAGTATATTCAAAAAGGTGAAGCAATAGCTCAGCTCGCTGTGCACATGCTATGAGAAACCCACTCATAGCATACTTAAGGTGAGAGACACTTCTCTCACCATTTACAGCGGCTACGCTCATTGCATTGATGTTGTTCAAAAAAGTAAATACTAACTTTTTTAAAACGGCATCTTATAAAAGGAGGTATGCATAATGCTTGGAAAATTACTTGTTATCGGCTTTGGTCCCGGAAGTTTTGATCATATGACGAACAGGGCACAAACAGCTATCCAAGAAAGTGATTGCATTATTGGCTATAAAACATACGTTGATTTGATACAAGATTTATTATCAGATCAAGAAATTATTAGTACGGGTATGTCCGAAGAGGTGAGTCGAGCGCAGGCAGCCGTTCGTCTTGCGGAAGAAGGGAAAACTGTAGCTGTCATTTCAAGTGGTGATGCTGGTGTTTATGGGATGGCAGGACTTGTTTATGAGGTGTTAATTGAAAAAGGATGGACAGAAGCAACCGGGGTAAGTGTCGAGGTTATTCCAGGTGTATCTGCAAGTAACTCTTGCGCATCTTTACTAGGAGCACCGATTATGCATGATTCATGTACGATTAGTTTAAGTGACCACTTAACTCCATGGGAACTTATTGAAAAACGAATTAAAGCAGCCGCACAAGCTGACTTTGTTATTAGTTTATATAATCCAAAAAGTGGTCGGAGAACGAGACAGATTCAAGAGGCTCAAAGAATTCTACTTGAGTATCGTTCTCCGAAAACACCAGTAGGTCTTGTGAAAAGTGCTTATCGTGAGCGGGAACATATTGTCATTACAGACCTTGAAAATATGCTCAACTATGATATTGGGATGTTAACAACGGTTGTTATCGGAAATTCATCTACAGTTCTCTACGATAACAAAATGATTACACCTAGGGGATACCAACGCAAGTATACGTTACATACAACAGAACAACGATTAAAGCCGCATGAACGTTTACGACATGAAAACGAACCATGGGCATTGCACCAAGGCAAAAATGATTTGGACCTCGCAAAGGATCAAACGGCTGCCACAGCAGTTGAAACGATTGTTCCTAAGAAGACGTCTCTAGAACTTGCCCAAGAGGCACTTAGTAAAGTGAAAGGTACGTCCAATCAATTACTAGAAAAGAAAACGGTAAATAACCCTGTTGTCTCTATTTTTGAACTTGCGGTTAGTACGGGGGTTGCAAACAAGCAATTCACTCCGAAACAAATGATGACCCTTGCTGAAGTAGTTGGTGACGATGGAACGATGGAGTATACACCTCATCACCAAATTCATCTACGAATTCCAACCGCTACTCCAGAGGTTATTACGGAAAAATTAAAAAGCGTCGGGTTTATTCTTGAACCTCTTGGTGATGTTTTTCAATTAAAAGCATGTGATTTCTGTGAAGGTGAAAAAAAGGATTCGATTCCATATGCAGAAGAATTACATCAAAAGTTAAGTGGCCTGGAACTACCAAAAGAGTTGAAGGTTGGATTCAATGGCTGTGGCATGGCTTGTTATGGAGCGGTTAATGACGATATCGGTATTATATTTCGAAAAGGAAAGTTTGATTTGTTTTTAGGGGCAAAAACGGTTGGCCGAACAGCTCATGCTGGTCAGCCAGTGGCAGAGGGCATTCAGCCGGATCAAATTGTTGAGCTCATTGAAAAAATTATATGCGAGTACAAAGAGAAAGGTCATCCGAATGAAAGACTTTTTAAGTACTTTAAACGAGTAGGAAGTATTCAAGGATATACATACAAGGATATGACACCAAAGATTGAAATTGAACCAGCTCCGTGTGGAGACTAAATCAGATAGGAGTGAATTATATGAAAGCAATTTTACTAGTTGGACACGGAAGTAGAGATCCTGAAGGAAATGAACAAGTAAGGCAAATGATCAAAGAGTTAGAGCCGAGGTTAGACCCTGCACTTCTTATAGAAACCTGCTTTCTTGAATTTGAGAAACCGACGATAGAACAAGGTATTCAAGTATGTGTAGAAAAGGGAGCAGTGAGCGTCCATGTTATTCCACTTATGTTGCTAGCAGCGGGTCATTCCAAGATTCATATCCCAGCAGCTATTGATGAAGCAAAAGAGAACTATCCTCTAGTTCAGTTTACTTATGGAAGACCGTTTGGAATTCATGAGGAAACAATCGAAATTTGTAAAAGTCGTTTAGAAGAAGTTGGAGAGAACATAAATGAAAAAGATTCTGATACTGCTGTTCTTTTGTTAGGTCGAGGCGGAAGTGACCCTGATGCAAATAGTGACCTTTATAAAATCACTCGTTTATTATGGGAAAAGCTAAATTATAAGTTCGTAGAACCAGCTTTTATGGGAGTAACTGATCCACTCATAAAAGAGGGAGTAGAACGCTGTATCAAACTTGGTGCGAAGAAAATTGTCATACTACCGTACTTTTTATTTACTGGTATTTTAATTAAGCGCCTAGAAACAATGCTTGGAGATTTTGAACGAGACTACCCGGAAATTGAATTTAAGCTAGCTGGTTACTTTGGATTCCACACTAGGTTACAAACCATTATTCAAGATCGAATTGAGGAAACTATACAAGGTGATGTAAAGATGAATTGTGACATATGTCAATATCGTATTGCAGCAATGGAGCATATTGATCATCACCATCATCACGACCACGATCATGATCACCACCACCATGAGGTTTCAAAACTATGATTCTATTTTTAGCAGGAACAAGTGATGCTAGAGCGTTGGCTATTAGACTTACGCAATCTGGACATAAGCTACTAACAACCGTTGTCACAGAAAATGCTGCGACAGAATTACGTAAGGTGGGACTTGATGTTTATGTAGGGCGCCTTACAAGTGAGGATTTTGTCCGAGTCATTAAAGAACAGGGTTTTCAGGCTGTTGTCGATGCAAGTCACCCATTTGCAGAAGAAGCTAGTAGAAATGCATTAACAGGGGCTAAAGAAGCGGGTATTTCCTATATTCGATATGAACGTGAATCACAGTCTCATGAAGGCAAAGGAGTGACGATGGTCGATAACTACGCCCTGGCAGCAGAAAAAGCATTTGAAAAAAAAGGCGTGATCATGCTAACGACCGGAAGCAAAACACTTCAGATTTTTACTGAGAAACTACTGAATCAGCCTGACATTCGTGTCATTGCTCGTATGCTTCCAAGAAAAGATAATATGGAAAAATGTCAGCAGTTAGATTTTCCGCAAAAAGACATCGTAGCAATACAAGGTCCTTTTACAAAAGAGTTTAATCAGGCCCTTTACAAACAATACAGTGTCACAACGATGATTACAAAAGAAAGTGGAAAAGCCGGGTCTGTTGATGAAAAATTAGAAGCAGCAATTGAACTGGGTATTGAAACGATCATGATTAAAAGACCTAAGATTAATTATGGAAATGTCTATTCTGATTTTTCAGATGTACTTATACATATAAATGGAGTTCTAAAAACTAAATGTAATTTATGAAATGGAGGACGTTATGATGGATTTTCATACTGAATTTAAGCCATTAACCGTACAACCTCAAGAAATTGAGGGGAAAAGTTTTAACATGATTGATGAAGAGTTTGGTGAACATGCATTTACAAAACGTCAATATAAAGTGGTACAACGTGTTGTTCATGCTTCTGCTGACTTTGAATTAGGCCATAGTATGCTTTTTCATGATGAAGCAATACAAGCAGGAATAAATGCTATCAAAAGAGGCGAACAAGTATATGCTGACGTCCAAATGATCCTTAGCGGTGTAAGTAAAGGGAGAATTGAAAAACATGGTGGAAGCGTGAATGTTTATATCTCTGACCCTGATGTAATGGAAGAGGCGAAACGTTTAAATACGACACGTGCAATTATTTCAGTGAGAAAAGCAATCCAACAATTTGACGGTGGGGTTTTTGCGATCGGGAATGCACCGACGGCTTTACTTGAGCTAATTCGCTTGATTAAAGAAGGATATGCAAAGCCAAGTTTAGTCATTGGACTTCCGGTTGGATTTGTATCAGCTCCTGAATCAAAGGAAGAATTAGCAAAGTTAGATGTACCGTTCATTACAAATGTTGGCAGAAAAGGCGGTAGTACGATTACAGTTGCAGCATTAAACGCAATTTCACTCTTAGCTGAAAAGGCATAAAAGATGAACATGAAAGCAAAAAAGAAAGACAAAAAAGAGATGCGCTCAGGCTTTACAACGGGTGCATGTGCAACGGCGACAACCAAAGCAGCACTTGTAGCTCTTATTACAAGTGAAGAGCAGGTGGATGCAACAATCTATTTACCAGTTGGGAAATTTGCCACTTTTGAAATGGATAGTTGTATCGTTGAGCCTCATTTTGCTGAAGCTGCAACGATAAAAGATGCTGGTGATGACCCAGATGCCACTCATGGTGCTCTAATTAAAGCGATGGTGAGCTGGTCGAAGGAGCCGGGCATTACTCTCGATGGTGGTGTTGGGGTCGGGCGTGTAACAAAGGAAGGGCTCCCTGTTCCTGTTGGAGAAGCGGCAATTAATCCAGTGCCACGAAAAATGATTTGTGAAACGGCTAAAGAAGTGCTTAGCTCGTATGGGATTCAAAGGGGAATTAATATCATCATTTCTGTTCCTCGGGGCGAAGAAATGGCAGAGAAGACTCTTAATAAGCGTCTTGGAATTATTGGTGGAATCTCGATCCTTGGGACAAGAGGAACAGTTATTCCATTTTCTAGTTCTGCTTATATGGCTAGTATTGTTCAAGCGATTAGTGTAGCTCGAGCAAGTAATTGTGAACACGTCGTAATTTCAACTGGTGGACGAAGTGAAAAATACGGGATTCAACAATACCCCCAACTTCCGGAAGAGGCGTTTATTGAGATGGGGGATTTTGTTGGATTTACTTTAAAACAATGTAAGAAACAAGGTGTGAAAACTGTATCCTTAGTTGGAATGATGGGGAAATTTTCGAAAGTGGCACAAGGAGTGATGATGGTTCATTCCAAAAGTGCTCCAGTTGATTTTAACTTTTTAGCGGATGTAGCGCGTGATGCCGGTGTAACCGATGAAGAGTTACTTGAGAAGGTTGTTGCTGCTAACACGGCCTCACAAGTAGGAGATCTAATGCTTGAACATGGATACAAGGAATTCTTTACGATCCTTTGTGACTATTGCTGTACATCTGGATTAAAAGAAGTTGCCGGTGGAATCTTGATTGAAACAAGTCTGTACTCGATGAAGGGTGCATTTCTTGGAAAGGCAGGTATAGATGGCAGAGAAGATTAAGATTATTGGAATAGGCGATGAGGGGAAAAAAAGTCTTCTTCCAATTTATGAACAATGGATTTATGAAAGTCAGATATTAGTAGGGGGCGAAAGGCAATTATCTTTCTTCTCAGATTTTTCAGGTGAGAGAAGAATCATAAAAGGGAAATTATCAGAGCTTGTTAGCTACTTAAGTCAAGAAAAGAAAAAAATCGTAGTTTTAGCATCTGGTGACCCGTTGTTTTACGGAATTGGAAGTTACTTAGCTAAAAAACTAGATGTAGATATCTATCCTTATGTAAGTTCAATTCAACTTGCTTTTGCTAGAATGAATGAGCGTTGGCAAGATGCCTATGTGACGAGCGTTCATGGCAGAAGTATACAAGGACTTGCCCAACGAATAAATGGACGTGAAAAAGTAGCACTCTTAACAGATGCCGAGAATAACCCATCTGAAATTGCTCGTTATTTACGTTCATTTGGGATGAATGAGTACCGAGCATTTGTTGCTGAAAATCTTGGTGGTGAAAATGAACGGTACGCTTTTTATGAACTTGAGGAGATGGAGACAAAGGAGTTTTCGCCACTTAACGTTGTGATTCTTCAAAAGACAGCAGAAGTAAAGACGTGGAGCATGGGAATTGACGACGAAGAATTTCATCAAAGAAAACCAGAAAAAGGGTTATTGACGAAAAAAGAAATTAGAACGTTAAGTTTAATGGCTTTAAACCTCCGTGAAAACAGTACGGTTTGGGATATTGGAACATGCACAGGATCTGTTGCTATTGAGGCTTGCCTGATTGCCAAAGAAGGTCAAGTGTTTGCGATCGAAAAAAATGAACATGATTTAGAAAATTGCCGACTTAATCAGGGGAAATTTCGAACGGATTTCACAGCGGTCCAAGGCAAGGCGCCAGACCAGTTAGAAACGTTCCCAGATCCTGATGCGATCTTTATTGGAGGAACAGCAGGGAGTATGGATGATATTTTATCAACCTGCTGTTCTCGATTAAAAAAGGGAGGAAGAATCGTTTTAAATGCCGTCACCATTGAAAATTTAATGCAAGCAGTTGAAGGTTTTAAAAACAATGGGTTTGACACGATGATTACACTTGCTCAAATTTCAAGAAGTAAACCAATCTTAAATCTAACACGATTTGATGCATTAAATCCTATTTATATCATCACAGCACAACATAAGAAAGGGGAATCATGATGACCGGAACACTATACGGCTTAGGAGTAGGCCCCGGAGACCCAGAATTACTTACGATCAAAGCTTTTCGAAAATTGAAAGAAGCAGATGTTATCGCATACCCAAAAAAGAGAAAAGGAAGCAAAAGCTACGCTCATCGAATTATTGATGTGTACATAACACCAGGAGAAAAAGAAATGTTAGGACTTGTATTTCCGATGACAAAAGATCCTACTATTTTAGAACGTGAATGGTCAAATACCGTTGATCAAGTTTGGGAGTATCTTAAAATAGGGAAGGATGTTGCCTTTGTTACAGAAGGTGACCCTCTTTTATACAGTACGTTCATTCATATGATGAATCTCGTAAAAGAGCGTCATCCAGAAGTGGAAATCAAGACGGTACCTGGAATTTCATCGATTAATGGTGCGGCTTCAAGACTCGGTATTGCCCTTGCAGAAGGGGATGACCACGTTGCGATTGTGCCTGCACGAGATGATTATGAAACGATGAAAAAAGCGATTGTAGAAAATGACTGTGTCATCTTTATTAAAGTAGCAAAAGTAATGGATCTAATGCTTGACGTTTTACGTGACCTAGATTTATTAGACAAATCTTCTGTTGTAACGAAGGTAACGTCTGATGAAGAGGTTGTTTGGGATATTCGAGAGTTGGAGAGAGCAGAGTTAGAATATTTAACGCTAATGGTGGTGAGAAAATAATGAAAATAACAATCATAGGGGCCGGTCCTGGAGATCCAGATTTAATTACGGTAAAAGGCTTGAAGTTGCTGCAAGAAGCAGATGTTGTTTTATTTGCGGATTCACTTGTCAGCGCAGAGCTAATCGAAAGAGCGAAACCTGAAGCTGAGATCATTAAGACTGCAGGTATGCATCTTGAGGAAATGGTTGAAGTCATGGTTGAACGTGTCCAAGAGGGAAAGAAGGTTGTTCGTGTTCACACAGGTGATCCATCCGTTTACGGAGCCATTATGGAACAAATCGCTCTTTTAAATAAGCAAGACGTAAAAGTGGAAATTATACCAGGTGTTAGCTCTGTATTTGCATCTGCAGCTGCGCTAGGTGCTGAGTTGACCATTCCTGAACTGACTCAAACGGTGATTTTAACTCGTGCGGAAGGACGTACACCTGTTCCAGAAGCAGAGAAGCTAAGAGATTTAGCAAAACACAATTGCACGGTAGCTTTATTTTTAAGTGCGACCTTAACAAAGAAAATCGTAAAAGAGTTCTTGGCTGCAGGCTGGAGCAAAGATACACCAGTTGGGGTGGTATATAAGGCAACATGGCCAGACCAAAAAGTAGTTCGTTCAACACTTGAGAGTTTGGATGAAGATATGCGTGTGAATGGAATTCGAAAGCAAGCGATGATTCTAGCGGGCTGGGCACTAGATTCAAATATTCATGATAAAGATTTTAAATCAAAGCTTTATGACAAAGAATTTACGCACGGATTTCGAAAAGGAGTGAAACAATGACACTCGTTTTAGAAGAAGGAAAGCAAGTAGCACTAGAGCAAAAAAGTACTTATGCAGTTGTAGCGATTACAAAGCATGGAGTTGAGCTTGCTCGAAGCTTACATGCGACATTCCCACAGGCAGATTTATTTTATATGAGTAAGTTTGAAAGAGGAGATGAACAGAGGCGTCATATTTCGTTATTTGAAGGAAATGTACGATTACTTTTGCCATCGCTCTTTCAGTCTTATAAAGGCATCATCATGATCGTATCATTAGGTGCGGTTGTCCGAATGATTGCACCTCTTTTAAAAGACAAAAAGACTGATCCTGCTGTTGTCGTTATTGATGATAAGGGAGAGCATGTAATTAGCGTGTTATCTGGACATCTAGGTGGAGCTAATGAATTAACAAAGGAAGTAGCTGAGTTACTCGGTGCAACACCAGTCATTACGACAGCATCGGATGTTCAAAAAACGATTCCTGTTGACTTATTTGGTAGTCGGTTTGGTTGGGTTTGGGAATCTGGAGAAAAATTAACTCCGGTCAGTGCATCAGTCGTAAATGAAGAGCAAGTGGCTGTTATTCAGGAATCTGGGGAAAAAGAATGGTGGACTTACGATCGACCACTCCCGGAGACAATCAAAGTTTATGAAACGATTGAAGAAGCATTAGAAGCGAAACCGAATGCAGCTTTAGTTGTGACTCATAGAAATTTGAATAATAACGAAAAAGAAATATTATTTAATGGCGTTCTTTATCGTCCGAAGGTAATCGTTATTGGAATGGGTTGTAACAGAGGTACATCAATGGAAGAAATTGAAAAAGTCATTTGTGATACATTAGATGAATTGCAATTTTCGATTAAGAGCGTGAAAGCCATTTGTTCAATTGATCTAAAAAAAGATGAAGAAGGGTTACTTGCTGTATCACAAAAATACAATTGGGAATTTACTTGTTATTCAGCAGAAGAACTAAATCGTATGCAAATTGATGATCCTTCTGAAACTGTGTTTAAATTTACGGGAGCCTATGGTGTGAGTGAACCAGCAGCTCGTTTGTATAGTGGGGCAGAGTCGTTGTCTCTTATTAAGAAAAAATCAGGTAATGTAACGATATCAGTTGCCGTTATTCCTTATTAGAAAGTTGGAGTTCAGTTAAGAAAAAGAATGAAATGGTTTAATTCAACGCCATTAAATCATTCAAAGATAGGAGAGAGATGAAAAGTGAATGCATTTGAAATATTACAAACTAGAAGAGCGATTCGTAATTATGAGAATAGAGAGGTAGAACGAGAAAAGATTGAGAGATTACTTGAAGCGGCAACTTTAGCTCCCAATGACCGAATGAGGGAGCCTTGGAGCTTCTTTGTTATACAAGGTGAAACAAAAAAAAGATACGAAAAATTAGCCTATGAATATTTACAAGAGCGTTTTCCGACTAAACCACATTTAATAGAGAGCTCAATTAAAGTTGTAAGTCAAACACCGGTTATGATTGCTGTGACCTCTGACATCCTTCCAGAAGAAGCTGATTCAAAAGACAATGAATATGCGGTATGTTGTGCGATTCATTCAATGTGGCTAGCAGCACAAGAATTAAATCTAGGTTTTGTCTGGAGAACAAGAGGAGTAGGTTTAGTTCATGATGGACGTTTGCATGATTTTATTGGTTCACCTAAGGATAAGAAAATAATTGGCATGGTCTTTCTAGGGTATCCAAATCAGAAAGAGTTAGAAGAAGTAAAGACTAAAAAACGTACACATTTTCAAGAAAAGACAGTATGGCTTTAATAAAATATATGATCTGATGAAGTGTTGAATTTGGAGGATGTAGAAATGAAAGGTAGTAAAAAACAAATTGCATTAGCTATAGCATCTTTTTTCTTTCTTACTTTAGTATTGACTGGATGTGCAACAGCAAATGTATCTAAGGATATAGCTTCTGGTAAAACACTGACAGTAGCTTTTCCGTGGAGTCCGGCAAGTCTTGACCCGCATAGTAGCAATAGTTGGGAAGTAATGCGTTCAGGTATGGGGGAAACATTGATTAGACTAAACGATCAATTGCAACCAATACCTTGGCTAGCGAAAGAATGGAAGCAAGAAAATGAAATAACATGGATATTTATGCTTGAGGAACAAGTGAAATTTCATAATGGTAATGAAATGGACGCCAGTAGTGTGAAAGAGTCATTGTTAAGGTCTTTAGAGAAAAATGAAAGAGCAAATGATTTATTACAAATAGAAGAAATCGAAGTGTTGACAGCAAATGAATTAAAAATAGTCACTAAAAAACCTAATTCAGCGTTGATTGCTCATTTGGCTGATCCTTCGACAATCATTGTTGATGTAACGACGATTGAAGATAAGAACACCTACCCTGCTTTTACAGGGGCATTTAAAATGAAACAATTTAACAAAGATGAGTCACTTCTTGTAGAGAGGAATGAAGACTACTGGGGAAAGCAAGCGTTGTTATCAGAAGTGAAAATCAACTATATATCTGATGGAAATACGCGATTACTGGCGTTGCAATCCGGGGAGGTAGACGCAGCAACTGATATTCCAATTGATAATATTTCCATATTAGAAAAGGACAAAAAAATTGAGGTGTTAACAGCTCCATCACTGCGAACGCATATGCTTCTTTTTAATATGAATTCTCCTTTATTTGAGGAAGTAAATCATCGAAAAGTAGTTGATAATGCTATTCCACGTAAAGAGATTGTCAATTCAGTTATGATGGGACATGGTACAGTAGCAAACAGTCCATTTTCTGATATTCTGGCTTTTGGTAAAGTGGAACGAAAAGAAGAAAAGCAATCGATCGAACAATTGATGACTCAAGGCGGTTGGGAGAAAAATAGGAATGGCATTTGGGAAAAACAAGGAAAACCGTTCGAAGTTACGATGTTATCTTTTCCGCAACGACCAGAATTGTCTGTAATGGCTGAAATTATTCAAAGTAGATTAGTAAATGTAGGAATTAAGGTAAACATTCGTCAAGTTGAAAACATTGATGATGCTTTAAGGAAGGAAGATTGGGATTTATCTATGTACAGTATGTTAACGGCACATACTGGCGATCCACAATATTTTCTAAATGTCTTCTATCGTTCTGATAGTCAATCAAATGTTAGTCACTATGCTTCAGATTCTTTGGATAGTATGATCAATCAATTAAACGAGACAACAGAGACAATAAGCCGAAACCAATTGGCTGTACAAGCACAAGAAATAATCAATACAGATCTTCCACAAGCATTTATCGTTCATCCGAAGACAGTTTTCGGTGTAAGGAAAGAAGTACAAGGCTTTATTCCTGATCCAATTGAGTATTATTATATTCATTCACAAATTGATGTGAATGAATAATGGGTGAACTCTAATATGGTTCGCTTTTGTTTTGAACGGATTTTCCAATTGATATTGGTTATATTTTGTGCCTCAACTTTTACTTTTATCCTTTTAAGGGTATCTCCAGGAGACCCAGCCTCTATTTTACTTTCAATAAATGATGTACCTGCATCTGAAGAAGCATTGACAAGCTTACGAATAGAACTAGGGTTAACAGAGTCATTATGGACTCAATATGTGCAGTGGTTAATTGATGTTTTTTCTGGGCAGTGGGGGATTTCATATGTTTCTAAAGAACCTGTGGTGGATGAATTGTTGAGAAGGTTACCTGCTACCTTAGAATTGGCGACTGCCGGTTTGCTCGTGATGGTATCGATCACATTTATTATGGGGATTGGCACTGCGATTTATCCTAATGGGTATTTGGATCGAGTTGGTCAATTTATGGCTCTTTTAGGATCAGCCATTCCATCCTTCTGGCTAGCCTTTATATTCATTTATATCTTTTCCGTACATTTTGGATTACTTCCTCCTATGGGACGGAGTAATTGGAAGAGTCTTGTTTTACCAGCTGTTACACTCGGCGTAGGAATGGGTACCGTCTATGCCCGTGTATTACGTGCAAATATGATTGAATTGATGAGTCAAAACTTTGTAAAAGCAGCAAAGGCAAGGGGATTATCCATAAGACGCATTCTCGTATTTCAAGTTTTAAAACATGCTTTCGTACCTATTGTAACGATGCTAGGGACGAGCTTTGCATTTATGTTAGGTGGAAGCATCATTATTGAGTCTATCTTTGCCTGGCCAGGATTAGGAAAATATATTATAGATGCTATTTCACTTCGAGATTATCCAGTCATTCAAGGATATGTAATTTTTGCTTCGTTCTTATTTGTTTCAATCCATATTCTTGTCGATATCATTTATGTGCTCTTAGATCCACGTTTAAGAGTTAGTTAGGAGGAGAGCCATTTATGAAAGAGGCTCTGCAAACAAATATACGATTCCTTTTTGGGGGCGGATTCCTTATAAGCATTATCTTAATCGGTCTTTTAGCACCGTGGCTAACTCCTTTCGACCCTTTGGCTATAAATCTTTCAAATAGACTATCACCTCCTAGTTGGAATTATCTGTTAGGGACAGATCATTTAGGACGTTGTTTGTTAACTCGGATTATTTACGGAATTAGAATAACCGTCACAGCATCGTTTTTTATTATGATTTTCACTGTGATCATCAGTCTGCCTATTGGACTTTTAACGGGGTACTTACGTGGCCGTATGGACCATACTTTTATGAGGGTGATTGATGGAACTCTTGCTCTCCCAGACATTGTACTAACTATTGCTATTGTTGGGATATTAGGACCGGGTTTTTTTAATATGATTGTAGCGATTATAATGGTTCGTTGGGCTAACTATGTTCGTCTCATTCGTAGTCTTGTTTTAAAAATAGGGAAGGAAGATTATCTATTGTCGGCCCGAATGTCTGGAAATTCCCATATACACATTATGAAACGTTATATCCTTCCTCAAATTCTACCACCAGTCATTGTTTTCGGGGCTTTGGATATGGGGAGAGTGGTCCTCTTAATTTCAGGGCTTTCTTTTTTAGGTTTGGGTACTCAACCTCCAACACCGGAATGGGGCGCTATGCTACATGATGCAACATCATATTTTCAAATCGCTCCACATGTTATGATCTTTCCAGGTCTCGCCATTATGTTCTTCGTTTTATCGTGTCAACTACTTAGTGATCAGTATAGAGAGTTGGAAGACTCAATCTCAAAAGAGGTGTAATATGGTTACAAAAATAAAACCTTTATTAAACATTAAACAATTAGAAATTTCCTATTATGAAGCTAGTAAGTTGAAACCGATTATTCATGATGTATCGTTTCAATTATATCCAGGAGAAACAGTTGCGCTTACAGGTCCAAGTGGCTGTGGGAAAATTCTGACTTCACAAGCGATTGTTGGATTATTGGAAATGGGAGCTGAAGTAACAAGTGGCCATATTATCTACAATGGAGAAAATATACTTAATTATGAGGATAAGGACTGGCAAAAGCTCCGTCGTGAAGGAATAGCCTTATTAATTCAAGATTCATTAAACGGTTTAAATCCGATCCGTACCGTGAAAAAACAGATGATAGAAACAATCAAACAAAAGAAGAAGTGGTTAAAAAAAGATATAGAATCATATTTACATTCCCTTCTAAGCCAAGTTGGATTTACCGATCCCAAACATATTTTATCCTCTTATCCCTTTGAATTAAGTGGAGGGATGCGTCAAAGGGTACTGTTAGCCATGATGTTAAGCTTACGTCCAAAGATCTTAATTGCGGATGAACCAACAACAGCTCTTGATGTTATTAATAGAGACAAAGTTTTATCCTTACTTAAGAAGTTACAACATGATTTTGAGCTAACGATTTTACTTATTTCTCATGATCAAAGCATAAATAGGTTCGCAGATCGTGTTGTACAAATGCGTCAAGGAGCAATTGTTATATGAGTCTACTTGAGTTATGCTATGTATCAAAAGAATACCCTTTAAGAGCAAGTAGAAAGACGTGGTTTAAAACCAATCCAAGCGTTAAAGTAGTTAAAGATGTTAATCTGACAATAAATAAAGGAGAATGTTTGGCACTGATTGGAGAAAGTGGTAGTGGGAAAAGTACTTTAGCTAAATTAATTATGAAGTTAGAAACAGTAACATCGGGACAGATACTTCTAGACGGTCAAATGATAAATGGGAAACAGGTGACAGATTTAACTATTTATAAACGTATCCAACTAGTATTACAAGACTCATCTACTTCCTTACATCCCAAAATGCATGTAGAAGAAATCTTGAAAGAACCCATTCATAATTATTTTCCGGAACAGATGGTAGAGTGGGAAGAAATGTTTTTGAAATTGTTAAAACTAGTAGGTCTTGATCATTCCTACTTATCAAGGTACTCGCATCAATTAAGTGGAGGGCAAAAACAGCGCGTATGTATCGCTAAGGCATTAGCAGTACAACCTGATCTTATTATTTTTGATGAATCGATTGCTAGTTTAGATAGGGACTCTCAAGCATCCATCGTAAATATGTTAAAACATATCCAAAAAAAAGAACAGATATCGTATTTATTTATTACTCATGATCTTCAAGCTGCTCAAACATTGTGTGATCAAGTAGCTGTTATGTATCAAGGCGAAATTGTAGAAACTTTTAGTAATTGGGACTTGCGACAGCTAAAACATCCTTATACACGTTCATTGGTCCACATACTTAATAAAAATAGTTTTGAAGAAAAGACAGTATGACTTTAACGAATTAGACGAGTTGGAGGAATCAAATGTTTACCGAAGAAGAAAAGAAAGCATTTTATAAGGTCATTTATAAAAGAAGAGATATTCGAACATTTCAATCAACGCCTATTCCTGAAGAATTGATATATAACCTACTTCATGCTGCTCACAATGCACCATCAGTAGGATTTATGCAACCATGGAATTTTATAATGGTTACGTCACAAGAAGTGAAAGAACGTCTTGCCTGGGCGGCTGACAAAGAAAGAAGAGCTCTTGCTATTCATTATGAAGAACAAGAAAAGAAACAATCTCATTTTTTGAGTTTGAAAATTGAAGGGATAAAAGAATCTCCTCTAACTATTTGTGTGACATGTGACCCGACACGAGGTGGATCCCATGTCTTAGGACGCAACTCAATTCCTGAAACGGATCAACTATCAACTGCTTGTGCGATTCAAAATATGTGGTTAGCAGCTTGTGTTGAAGGGTTAGCGATGGGCTGGGTTAGCTTTTATAAAAAACAAGACGTACGCGACATACTAGAAATTCCACCGCACATTGACCCTGTTGCATTGCTAACGATTGGTTACACAGATGAATATCCAGATAAGCCAATTCTTGAAACCTCTAAATGGGAAGAAAGAAAACAGTTAGAACCCCTCATTTTCAAAAATAAATGGTCATAGGTTATAAGTGGCTTCGGATAAAAGAATTAATCAATTTACAAGGGACGGAAACTCTATTATAATAGCGTTTAGAACAAAAAAATGAATAGTAAACAAATAGGTTTCTTAAATGATAATAAATATTTAAGACTAAGAGGGAAGTTGGTGTAAGTCCAACACGGTCCCGCCACTGTAAGCGTTGAGGAAGGTTAGCAAATATCCACTGTGTATTCTGCATGGGAAGGGATAACCAACCGTTGATTCGTAAGTCAGGAGACCTGCCTATTATGTTTTTAATCTTCCTCGAGGAAAGGAATGTTTAAAGTGCATAGTAATCTTTTATGAAGGTTGCAAGTTTATAGTCAGTCTCGAGTAGACTAAGTATACATAAAATGCCTTTTTACACTACGCTTTCCTCTGGAATAGCGTTTTTTTGTGCTCGAAAATAGAAGGGGGAAAAACAGTGATTAACGAGATTTTTAAAAAGTGGGGGCTTTACAGTATTGTTCTTCTGTTAAGTATGGCTATTATTGCAGGCTGTGGTACACAAGATCAAGAACAAGGCATTCAAGATGAAGTGAACTTAGAGGAAGAGGAAATAATTTCTGATGACAATGTAGAGTTGGACGAGGATAGAGGAGAACAGTTTCCTGTAACGATCACAGACGATGCTGGTCGAGAAGTTACAATTGAGTCAGAGCCTGAATCGATCGTCTCTATTCAAGCTAGTAACACAGAAATTGCCTTTGCACTTGGATTAGGCGATAAAATAATCGGTGTTTCGGATTATTGTAACTATCCAGCTGAGGCATTAGAGGTTGAAAAAGTTGGCGCGCAAGATATGAACGCAGAATTGATTCTAACCCTGCTTCCAGATGTGGCTCTTGTATCGGATTATCATTTCAATTCTCATCCAGAAATATTAGAACAGTTTGAAGAAGCAGGTATAAACGTGCTTGTCGTTGGAAGTGCAACTTCATTTACTGATGTTTATGGCAACATTGAAATGATTGCTGCTGCAACAGGAAGTAAGGATAAAGCAGAAGAAATCATTTCTGATATGCAACAGCGCCATGATGCAATCAAAGAAAAGGCAGAGGAATCTATAACGGATAAAAAGAAAGTCTGGGTCGAAGTTTCACCAGCTCCAGATATTTTTACGACAGGTCAAAATACATTTATGAATGAAATGCTTGAGTCCATTCAAGCTATTAACGCTGCCGAAGACCATGAAGGGTGGGTGAAATTGACAGAAGAAGAAATCGTTCAATTAAATCCTGATGTCATCATAACTACTTATGGTTATTATATAGAAAATCCAAGTGCGACAGTATTGACTCGTGATGGATGGGCTGAGGTTCCGGCTGTAATAAATGAACAAGTGTTTGACGTTGATAATGATACAGTTACTAGACCTGGTCCTCGTTTAATCGAAGGAGTGGAGACACTTGCGGAACTCATCTATCCGGAAATATTTAAGTAATAAAATTGTTTGGTTGTATATGCTAAGCGGAGGGTTTGTACTTGGTACAACCCTCCTTGGTTTATTAGTAAGCAGTGTGACCATTCCAGTCCCTGTCATTTTACATATCGTATTAGAAAATACTTTTAATATTGGATGGCTCGATGATATTCCAAGAAATGAAGAAATGATCATTTGGAATATCCGTCTCCCAAGAGTTCTACTTGCTCTTTGTGTAGGAGCATCACTAGCATTAGCAGGCGCAGCATTCCAAGGGCTCCTGCGAAACCCATTAGCTGATCCCTATACGATTGGGGTATCATCAGGTGCTGCTCTAGGTGCAGTATTCGTGCTGTTTTTTCAAGTTACTATCGTTGGTTTAGGAAGTTTCACTCTTCCAATTGTTGCGATTATTAGTGGCTTTATTACGTTACTTGTTGTGTTTGGGTTAGTCAGGTTAAGCAGTAGAAGTCTAGCTGTTGAAACGATCGTATTAGCCGGTATTATCATAAGTGCTTTTATTGGTGCAATTACATCTTTGATCATTTCATTAGGTGATCGGGATGCGATGACACAGATTCTCTATTGGTTATACGGAAGTGTTGGAATGAGGGGATGGAGCCATGTTCAACTGATCATACCATTTATGCTTGTCGGATCATTCATTCTTCTCATTCATTATCGTGAATTAAATGCCTTAGCGTTAGGTGAGGATGCAGCAGATCATATTGGTGTGAATGTAAAGAAAGGGAAAACCTATATCTTAATTGGTGCATCTTTATTAACGGGAGCAGCGGTAGCTGTATCTGGGTCAATTGGATTTGTTGGTCTCGTAATTCCACATTTAGTTCGACTAGTAACAGGCCCTAACCATCGACACGTTCTTCCGCTATCAATGTTAATAGGCGGAGCCTTTCTCATTTTAGCTGATTTAGTTGCAAGAACGATTATAGCTCCTAAAGAACTACCAATTGGTATCATTACGGCTTTAATAGGTGCACCAGTATTTGCACTATTATTGATTAGAGAAAGACTTGGGAGGGGGGGATTAAGATGATGAAAGTTGAAAATTTAGTAGGTGGATATACAAATGCCCCCATTATTAAAGATCTTAATTTAGAAATAAAAAGAGGAGAGTTTTTTGCACTTCTTGGGCCAAATGGGAGTGGGAAAACAACCCTATTTAAACTCATTACAGGTCAGTTACCTATTCAAAAGGGGGATATTCTGCTATCAGGAAAAGCAATTAAGTCTCTTTCGAAGCTTGAAAAAGCAAAAAAAGTAGCTGTCTTATCACAAGAAGTTCAGATTTCATTTGATTATACCGTTGAAGAAATTATTAGTCTTGGACGTTACCCTCATCAAAAGGGAATTCTTAAACAATTATCAAAGTTAGATTGGAAAGTCATTGAAGAGGTCATGGAATTAACAAAAATAAGTCAATTTCGAAAGACCCAATTCCGAATGCTTAGCGGAGGTGAAAAGCAAAGAGTCTTGTTGGCCAAAGCATTGGCACAGGAACCTGAAATCTTACTTTTAGATGAACCTACCAATCATTTGGATATTAAGCATACATTCCAACTGTTAGATCTATTAAAAGAACGGCAACAAACTATGGACCTGACAATTTTTTCTATATTGCATGATCTAAATGTTGCTTCGCTCTATGCTGATCGAATTGCCTTACTTCATAATGGAGCATTTTTAGAAGTAGGAGATGTAGATACGTTAAGAAAAGAAGATCAATTAAAAAAAGTGTATGAAGTTCAAGTGAAAGCCCAATCCCATCCAACTGTTCCAAAACCACAACTACTAATGACACCAAAGTACTCAACTTCGAGTAATCTTTTAAACTTTAGTAATGCTTATAAAATAGAACAAAATGATGAATGTATTCATGTTGAATTCGATAGGCCACTACGAACACTTTCCAATGGGGTAATTGGAGATGGTATACAGTGGTTAAAGCATTTTGGTAATTTTCATGTTGATAAGAATTACGATTGCACAGATCCTAAAAAAGATTTACAAATGCGGATGAAAAAACATCGCATTCCTCATGAAAAAGCTGTCGGGATGATGACTGCTGTAAAACTGGAGGACAAGGTGATTGTAAAGAAAGAGATAGAAGGAATTAAATTCATGGTAATTGTGACAGCTGGTGTTGGGAATGCCGTAGATATATCAGCAGGGTCTATAGTAAGAGCTACCAGCCAAATAGGGACGATTAATACAATGGTTTTTATAGATGCACATTTTACAGATGGAGCCCTAGTAAATGGATATATGTCTGCAACAGAAGCAAAAGTAAAGGCTTTACAAGATCTTAACATAAAAGATCCTGCGTCTAATACGATCGCGACAGGTACATCAACCGATTCCTTACTTCTTGCCCTCACGCAGCAAGGCAAAAAGACACCTTATGCTGGATCAGGAACAGTTGTAGGAAAAGGAATTGGACAAATAGTCTATCAAGCGACACAGGAAGCGATAAAAAAATATTTAAAAAGAGTTAAGTAGTAATGTTTCAAACGGTAGTATTATTAGAAAGGTGGAGTTGATTTGACAGAACGACGAATCGTAATTGCGGGTACAGGTAGCGGTGTCGGCAAAACAACAGTGACAATTGGTTTAATGTCAGCATTAAAAAAGAGTGGATTAACGGTTCAGGGGTTCAAATGCGGACCTGATTATATTGATCCGTCCTATCATACAGCTGTAACAAACCGAGCTTCTCGCAATCTAGATAGTTGGATGCTCACAAAAGATAGAGTATTAGATATTTTTGCGAATGGGAGCAAAGGGGCAGACATTTCAGTTATGGAAGGAGTTATGGGCTTTTTTGATGGAAAAAACCCAGAAACGAATGAAGGTAGTACGGCTGAGATTAGTATGATAACGACAAGCCCTGTTGTATTAGTAGTTAATTGCGCGAGTATGGCCAGGAGTGCAGCAGCGATAGTAAAAGGGTTTCAATTGTTTGCTGACGGTCCAAACATTGTAGGGGTCATTGCAAACAAAGTGGGAAGCGAAGGTCACTTTCATCTAGTGAAGAAAGCAATTGAACAAGAATGTCACGTTCCTGTTATCGGCTATTTGAAGCGAGAACTAGATATTGAAATTCCTGAGCGGCACCTAGGACTTATTCCTTCTATTGAAAGAGGAGAACTTGATCCTTTCTTTGATAAATTAGGGGAGCTCGTTTCTGAAACAGTTGATATGGACAAACTTCTTGAATTATCTGTAGCGGAGCCATTAACGCTAAAAGAAAATTCTTCACTTTTTGGAAGAAAGAAAGAAACGTTAGTAAGGATTGCCGTAGCGAAAGACGCGGCGTTTAATTTCTATTATCCGGAGAATATAGAGATCTTGGAGTCTTATGGGGCTGAAATTGTTTATTTTTCTCCATTGGCGAACGAAGGTTTACCGGAAAATGTAGATGGGCTTTATCTTGGTGGAGGTTTTCCTGAGGAATTTGCAGATGAACTTGCTTGTAGTGCTAAAGCAAAGCATTCAATAAAAGAGAACATTGAAAATGGATTACCTACACTTGCTGAATGTGGTGGGTTTATGTATTTGACTGATTCAATTGAAACGACGGAAAAGATGAAGTATCCAATGGTAGGAATAATCCCGGGCAAAGTCCAAATGCAATCAAAATTAGCGGCACTCGGCTACAGAGAGATTAGTGGACAAAACAAAAATTTTTTACTTGAAAACCAGATAGCTAGAGGGCATGAATTTCATTATTCATCATTTCATCCTACCCAAGAAGATATTCCTTATGCTTACGAAACAAAAGGCATGCGTGGCACAAAAAAGGAAGGCTATGTAACACACAATTTAGTAGCAGGCTACACTCATTTTCATTTTGCGTCTTGTCTAGCTATGGTTGAGAATTGGATTGAAAAATGTATAGAAAGTAAACATAGTAGGGGAAAAACGATATGAATCAACAAGTATATTCTATCCCAAAGTTAAACAAAGAAATGGGTAAACAAGTCAATGAATATATCAATACATTAACAAAGCCAATTGGAAGTCTAGGAAAGTTAGAAGAATTGGTTATTAATCTTGCAGAAATGAAAAATGAGGCCTTTCCAAGTGTGAATGTACCTGGAGTCCTCGTTTTTGCTGGAGATCATGGGATAACGGCTGAAGGTGTCTCGGCATATCCGCAAGCGGTGACGGAGCAAATGGTTTTAAACTTTTTAAACGGGGGAGCAGCTATTAATGTCTTTAGTAGACAGATCGGGGCATTGCTCGAAATTATCGACATTGGGGTCGCAACAGATATTGAGCATACTAGTCTTGTAAATAAAAAGATTCGCTACGGTACAGCCAATTTTTATCAGGAAGATGCCATGACGTTTGCAGAAGCAGAAGAAGCAATCGAAGCAGGTTATTCTCAAGGTTTAGAGATGATAAAAAGAGGAGTTAATTGTCTCATTCTTGGTGAGATGGGTATTGGAAATACGACGGCAAGCAGTGCGATACTAGCTGTACTTAGTAATAAAGAGGTCCATTCATTAGTTGGACATGGAACCGGGATTTCATCCGAACAATTACTACATAAGGTAAAAGTTATTAACCAGGCAATTCTACACCGGAAGCCCAATACACATGACCCTATAGATATTTTGGCTAAAGTAGGCGGGTTTGAGATTGCAGGGATGACAGGAGCAATGCTTGCTGCAGCGGAAAATAGAATCCCGATATTTGTTGATGGATTTATTAGTACAACGGCAGCATTACTTGCAAAATCAATCGCGATTAATGTTGTTGATTATATGATCATGACACATCAGTCCGTTGAACCAGGGCATGAAATAGCAATTTCATTATTAGGGAAGAAACCTATTTTGGATCTGGGTTTCAGGTTAGGAGAAGGAACTGGTGCAGCCGTTGCATACCCCATTATTCAATCAGCAACATTAATGTTAAAAGAAATGGCAACGTTTAGCTCAGCGGGAATTTCGAATAAAAACTAATTTGAATTTTACAATTACAGGAGGTTGGCATGAGCAAAGAAAAACACAACCAACAAGGGTTAACCCTTGTTTATACAGGTCATGGAAAAGGAAAAACGACATCATCTTTAGGATTAGCTCTCAGAGGTATAGGCAGAGGATTTAGAGTGAAAATCTATCAGTTTATTAAATCACCACAGCGTTCGTACGGTGAACAAATTGCTCTTAAGAAGCTAGGTGTTGAAATGGTTCAACTGGGAGTAGGATTTACTTGGACAAAAACACCTGAAGAACACAGGGAAGCCTTAAGAAAGGGATGGCCTAAAGCAAAGGAAGCCGTTATGAGTGGAGAATATGATTTAGTTATTTTAGATGAATTAAACAATGCTTTAGCCATTAACAAATTTCCAATTGATGATGTCCTTCCAATAAAAGAAGTGGTTGAGTTAATTCAAAATAAACCATCACACGTCCATCTTGTAATTACAGGAAGAGATGCTAAGCAAGAAATTAAAGAGCTAGCTGATCTCGTTTCAGTCATTGAAGCCGAAAAACATTATTACAACGAAGGCATCCCAGCAGTGAAAGGAATTGAATTTTAGAGTAGGTGCAAAAAGGTCGAACTTTACCTTTTTGCACCTACTCTAAGCAATGAGCGGAACCGCCGTCATGTTTTAAGCCTTTTGAGCGAACTTCTCAGGAAGGCGCACGGCGAGTGAAGCCATTGCAACATGAACGCACTATTAAAGCAAAAAGGTCGAACTTTACCTTTTTGCACCTACTCTAAGCAATGAGCGGAACCGCCGTCATGTTTTAAGCCTTTTG